>JAHFHI010000240.1 GCA_023246995.1 Candidatus Omnitrophota bacterium | reverse complement strand
TCAAACTGTCAAGCTCAAGAATCCGTGTGCGCTGCAATACGGATCGGTCGCCCCAAAAAGGGCCCTCGGAAATGCTTTCTACTGCCAAACCACCCCCGCCGCTTGATGGGCCTGTGGATGCCGCACCACCACCTCCGCCGCCGCCTCCGCCGCCCCCTCCTCCGCCACCGCCGCCACCTCCACCGCCGCCGCCTCCACCTCCGCCGCCCACATCACCGCCACCGCCCGATTTCTTCCCGGGTTTTGCGAGCTGTTTTGCGATCTCGGTCAGATCGCCTCCGTTTAGGATGTAATCGGCGGCAATGTCCGCGCGTTCATCCGTTCCCCGGTCTTGGTCTAACCTGGCCAAAATCTTCTCTATATCCGCCGCGGAGCGGTTCAGAAGGGGCGTGTCGCGCAAATAAAGTTTCCCGGTGGCTTCATCAATATCAAGGCGCTGGAGAAAATCAATCAGGCGTCCGAACGCGGCCTCGCCTCCGGATCCGGTGACCGCGTAATAAATGTCGTAAAGGTTTCCGTTCGGATTCAACCCCTGGGTGCGGTATTGATCAAGAAAGTTCATGAGCGTGGGCGTGCTCGAGCCGGCGGCATCAAAAGCATCCAGGGCGCTTGAAAAGTCCGAAAGCTTGGTCGGAAAATTATTGTCGTCTCCGGTTAGGGCTCCGTCGCCGTTCGCGTCAAAATTGAATTGATCGCCCTCGCGGAGCCTCAAGAAATAGCTCGGTAGAAACGAGCGGTTGCCCGTGGGGTCGTTCACCAGAGCCTCACGCAGTCGGTTTGAATTACTCGCTTCGGTCAAAAGGCTGCCCGGGGTTTCCGGTCCCGCCAAAAAAGAAGAGAAAGTCAAAACCTCGGGGGAATCACTACGCAGCGTCGCGAGCGTGCTCCCGAGGCGCGAAAGCTCGGGGTCGGTCGCGGTCTGAAACTTAAAACCTGTGCCGTCATTCCAAAAAAAGGGCAGAAATCCGGAAATGAAACTGGAATTTTGAGCGGCCGCGGCCTCCCCCACAACGTTCGGATCAATCGCGCGCTGAAGCATTTCAAGGCCGCTTCCTGCCGGGGCCGGGTTATTGCGTATGGCGCCGATCAAATCAGGGACCACAAAATCATTGGGGTCTTCTTGCAGACTGTTTAAGACCCCAATATCCGAAAAATCCGAGTCCAGTACGATCGGCTGCGGGGTCCCGGCAAGAACGGTTGCTTGGGATGACGCGGCTTGCTCCTCCGACACCGGGCTTTCGACAAGGCCATTCATAACATCCCTATTAGGCGTGTCAAAAGGAATGTTGTAGGGGGTATTGAAAGGAGTGTTGTACGGAGTCCCCGCTCCTACTGCCGCCAGACTTTCGACAAGGTTATCGATCACATCCCCGTATGGATTGTAGGGATTTTCCTGCGGGCCCAGAGCCTCCCAGGAAATCACTGCCTGCTCTCCCTGATTAGCCGGGCTGCCCGACTCGTATTGAACCTGCTCGTTTGTCTCCACATAGGCGTAGTACGCTTGAACAACATCATCAGGATTCGGCATCGCATCTGAAATCCCCCCCGTGAGGAGGACAATCGGCCGGAGTTCTTCAACCCGGGGTGAAATGGCTGGCTGACGAGCGCTACCTCGCCTGCGCGGGGGAGCTGACAACGATCCCAGGAATTCGGTGATTCGGTTATAGAGCCCGCTTAAGAGCTGCAGGGGCAGACCAATAAAAGTCAAAATTGCGGCTGCTAGATTCTGAAGAAAGCCCGGGGAAGAAGCCGCCGTCTGCGGCGTTTCAGGATTGACGGAAACCGCATCTTCACGTTTCTCGCGGATTTCGGCGCGCGCTTTGGGTGCGGCATCCATCCTGGTCTGGAGTTCGATCAGGGCTTTATTCAGGATCTTTAGGTTTTGCTCCGCGTCGCGGCTATCCCCGCGCAATTCTAATTCCGTGAGACGCAGTTTTCGGGTTGCGTCTCTGGCCTCGGCCAACTTGCCCAAAATGACCCTTCGGCCGGCTTCTTCGTCCGCCTTCTGTGCTTTGACGGCGGCGATCTCCTTTAAAAGTTCGGAGGCCCGGGCCCGGTCAAGATTTTTAGGATCCACGGCGGTGCGATACTGCCCCTCAAGAGAATCCTTCCGGTTGGAAGGACTGTCGCCCTGCAGCCGGGCATCAAGGTCCCGGATTTTTTGCGACTGATTTTGCAGCTGCGTCTGAATATTTTTCTCATCAGCCTCGGAATTTTCCTTCCGAGCTGTCGTGTCAGCGGCCTGTTTGTCAAGGCCGTCTTTGTACTTTTCAATGCGCCCAATCCGCCGGCTCAAAATCTCCGGGACATCCTTTACCAGGGCTGTCTGAAAAACAGCCTGCCCGTTGATGAGCGTTTCCAGATTTTTCAGGCGCGCTCCGTCCTTATCCGCGCCCAGCACTTTGGGCTCCGAATAGACCCATTTCACGAATAAATTGCGGTGCTCGCCGTGGCGCGCGAGCTGATCACGCAGAAGGTCCGCTCCCAGGCCCAGCTCCACCGGATCGTCGGACTGTTTGAGAGCCAAAACCAGAAGCTCGATCACCTTATTTTGGAGTAATTCTTCCTGCCCAAGTTCATAGCGGTATGTCGCGAAAATGCGGCCATTAATGGCCGCGGCGTCCGGATCGGTGTCCTTGAGTTTCCGCAGCGCTTTTAGATCCTGCTCAAGGGGGCCGGAAGTTAAAACCCCCGTGATTCTTCCCTCGGATTTCACTAGAGTTTTATCGAGGCCAAGGATCACATCCCGTCGATCGCGTAGCGGAATGGGGGCTTCTTTCATGATTTCCTCGAGACTTCGCACCGCCTGAAGCCGCTGCCCGAGAGTGATCGGAAAACGGATCGGCCGATAGGCCGTGCCGCCGGTGAGCTCATCTTGCGAGAGCATGCGGAGGCTTTCCTCGATGCGCATCGATAAAATCGGTTTTTTCTCCGCGGGAGGATAGGCCCTGTACTGGGCCTTAAGATCGGCATCAAAAGAGAAACTCAAGGCTGCGCCGGCGACCAACGCATATAAAAACCGCTGAACACTGCGAACTTCCGAACGCCGGGCAAGCTCTGCGGCTTCGGGCGGCCCTGAAAGCTGGGAAGAAAGATTGGTGAGAGCGAAATCAAGAAAAGCGCGGCGGAAATCCCCCATAGCCTGCTGGCGCTGAATGCCTGTTTGATCCTCA
>JAHFHI010000017.1 GCA_023246995.1 Candidatus Omnitrophota bacterium | reverse complement strand
CCAATAAAGCATTTCGACTTTAAACGTTGTAATTTTTTGGACGGAAAAAGAATGCGCGCTAAAACGCCAGCACACAAAAATAGCCGCTAAAATTGCCGTTAAGATAAGCGTGCCTTTAGCGTAGCCAAGCCCTAAGGTGCGATCCATGTAATCGGACATCGTGGTGCCGGCTGTGCTGGTGGAAAGAATGACGGTCCAATAAAGCAGCGGGTGGTATTCTTTTGATCTTAATTGAATCACCAGAGTGACGGAAAAAAGACCGATTAAAATCATGGAGCTCATCGCGTAGCCGACATTCAACGTCATGGATAAAAGATCTCCCGCGGTTTCGCCCAAAGTGGTCGCGGCAATCTTCATAATCCAAAAAAGCAGGGTAATTTGCGGAAGTTTATTTTTCAATGCCCGATGACGCTTTCACGATTGCGGAACCGTTAACGAAACAACCCTTTCCCCGTACCGGAGGTGCCGGGTTCCCAAAACAATAACCCGGCACGCGCCGGGCACCAATATATGACTTTTGCCCCCTTTAATCCTTGGCGGCGTCGAAGCTGACAACGGGATCGTCCCCAACCACTTCCGCGCTATGCTCAAGGCCGCGGGGGACGTAAAGCGCGTCTCCGGCTTCGAGAATCACCGAACCTTCGGGGGTTGTCATGCGGAATTGCCCCGAAACCACCCCGTCGATTTTGTCCGTCCCGTGCGTATGCGGCGGGAAATAAGTTCCCGGAGAATAAACATAGCGGGCCACGCGATAACCTTTTTTCTCGAGCTTCCTGCGGAACGCGGCTTCCGAGAAAGCGCCGTCTCGGGCCGGGTCCCAGCGCTCAAGCGCCATCACTGTGCGCCTTAATTTTTCCGGATGCGGAAGGCGACGACCCGGTCTTCAGACATTATCGGAATCACCGCCAGGGATTTTTCCGGAATCACTTCAAGGTCCGCCGAACCCGGCGCAAGATCAAGAACCTGCCGGACTTTTCCTTCCGGCGAAAAATAAAGCACGGCGCCTTTTATCCAGTCGGTCACAAGATAGCCTCCCTGCCCGTCAGCCTCCACGCCGTCAAGATTTCCAGCCGGTTCGCTCCCGCCAAGCAGGCTGATTTTTTTGGTTTTAAAATCAACCGCTTTCAAGCGTCCGGGGACGGGCGTGCTGAAATCCGGCTCCGGCTTTCCCCAGGACCCCACGATCAAGCGGCCCTCTTCGGCAAACAAACCGTTGGGATTTTCCAGGGCCGCGTCGTTCAGCCACACCTTGAAGCGGCCTCTTTTAAGGCGGTGGATTTTGTTGGTCATCATATCGGAAACATAAAGGGATCCGTCAGGAGCAACCGCAACGTCGTTAAAAAAAATGGCGTCTTTGGCCGGGTAGCGCTTCAGGATTTTCGCGTCTTTGATGTCGATTTCCACAAGCTCGTCAATATCGGCGCCGTAAAGCCGGCCGCCACGGATCGCAAGCCCCTTGGGAGCGTTAAGGCCGCTGACCCACTCGAGGGTGAGGACTTTTCCGTTCAGATCTACTTTTGAAATGAAACCCTTGCCGTCCTTGCCCGTGGCGCTGCCTTCCATATTCGAGATATAAAGGACCCCGTCCGATGGATCATACACCGCGGATTCCGGAGCCCGGAAAACCGCACCCGTAGTCCAGACTTGTTTGAATGTCTCGTTTTTAGGGGAAGCCGCAAAGGCGATGGGACACGCAAGAAACAGAAAAACACAAAAATTTAAAATTCGCATTTTCTTCATCGTGTCCCCTTCTTTTTCTTGAGGGTTCTTAGGGCGTGATCCGTGATCCAGCGCGTTTCGCTCGAGCGCGACTCACGGTTCCACCGGCGGCAGAGATCCCGCACCCATTCGGGCCGGGACTTGCTCGCGTCATTCAGCCAATTACCGGCCGCGCGCTGGACATAACGGCTTTTATCCGCGCGCACGGGCTCGAGAATTTCAAGGCCGGGGCTTGGGTCTTCCTTGAGCGCTTCAAGATGCGCTGTCCACACCCCCCGCGGGCGGGTCGCTTCAAGCGCGCAGCGCCGGATATTTTCATTTTTATCCCGCGCCCAAGACTTCAAAAGCCGGATACCGTTTTTCAAGTCCTTGGCCAGAAACGGCCGGAAGGAATCCCAGGCGCACTCGCGCACCGCCATGTTGGAATCCGCGGCAAACCGCCGCGCCACCGTCAGCCTTTGGGCAAGCGTGAACGAACCACGCGCGCCAGCCATGTAAGCGGCCCAAGACCTCACCATGTCGGAGCGGTGAGTCGCAAGCTTTTTAAAAATCGCCTCCCACCTTCCAAGGCGAACACCCATTTCATGGAAGAGCCGGCCCATCTGCTTGGAGCGTGCTCCCACGCCAAGCCCGGCGATCCGGGCAACGTCTCCTGAAAAATTCTTCACCTGTCTGCGCAGGCGAAGGTCAGCAATCGCGGCTTCGAAAAGTTTTCGCGTGTCAATGGCAAGCCATTCGACAAGCGTGCGGGTTTCGTCACGGCCGGCGTTTAAATCGTTTAGAACCGCGGCCGGAATATCGGCCATGCGGATCGCGCCCTTTCGAACAGGCGGAAGATTTGGCGGAGATTTCTTGGGCATCTCAAATCAGCCTAAAATTTGATAACGGTAATCTTCCCAGGAAAGCTCCGGCGCCGAAAGTTTAGCGCTCCGGCCCGCGATCTGAAGCACCCCCACAAGACTGTTGACGCCGTGGCATACGGCATCGGTGCGCACATTTTCTTCGAGATCGTTGCGGATGGCGCCCCCGCGGGCCTTTTCGGGGTTGGGCAAATGGAAGGTATTGGCATCGGTATACACATTCTGCACAAGCCAGCGGGTCGTGCGCAGAATGCTGTCCAAGTAATCCCCGCAGCTCCCGCGCCCCTGGGCCGAGCAGAGTTTATAGACTTCCACCATCACTTCATTGATCCAGCCGTTGCCGCTCGAATAGAAAGTGTCGAACCTCCCATAGGTCAGGAGATCCGCCGGATCTTTTTTCTGCTGCAGAAGAATTTGATCGGCGCACTTAAAAACCGCGTCGGCGTAAACGGGATCCTGGCTGATATACCAATAATCAAGCATCGACAAAGCGGCCCAGCTCGTTGAAATGGTGTTAGGCGGTCTGAAATCGTCTCCGGCAAAGAAGCCGTCTTTCTCGGCTTGGGCGCGGATGCGGGCCGCCACCCTGCCCGCGGTTTCTTTGAGGGCCGCGTTATGGGTCACGCCGTAGAGCCGGGAGATCGCCGAAAGCACCTGCCCCGAATAAAGAAACGAGAACTTCCGGTTCTCCACCCACTTGCCTTCTTTAAGTTTAACGATCGGGCTTACCCGGCCCTCTTCATCCACGCGCTTGAGAAGCCACTTTCCCGCTCCAACGGCCGAATCGAAATAGCGGCCTTCCCCGGTTCGCTTATAGAGTTCCAGCAGCGTAAAAATCGTCTTAGAAGCCGTGCCGACCACAAATTTCTGCTCTTTGGCGCCGGTATCAGGATCCAAGGAGTAATGAAAAGCGCCTTCATTTTCCCCTTCTTTGACCTGCATGAAGGACAGAAAGTCCGTGATCGGGTTAATGAGCTTGAGGACCTTGCGGTCGCGGTCATAATCCTGGATCTTGAGCAGGGTAAAAAGGCTGGAGGCCGTATAAATCGTCCGGAGGCGTTTTTCCGCACGGTCCGTCCGGGCATCGTATTTTTTATAAAATCCGTGATATTCCGGATGCATCACGGCGAGGAGATAATTCTTTTGAAGCGCAATGGTTTTTTTGATAACCCCGGGAGTGAGCACGCGCGCGGCCGCCACATCCCCCACCGCTTCAAGCGCCTTTCCCTTATATTCGATAATTCCCGAGCGGACTCCCGCGGCGCCCGATAGCGTGATAAAAAACCGGGTGCCTTTGAGCGGCTCCGGGATGCCGGCGTCGGGTTTTTCATCAAAAGCCTGCGCGGTCGCATCTCCAATCGCCTTGGCAAGGGTATCAGAGACAGAGGCCCCGCCCTCGGCCGCGAGCTTTCCAGCGCGAAAAACTTTGAGCTCCACCGTCCATTTTCCCTTGAGCCCGAGAATTTTGGGAGCTTTCGGAGTTTTACCGCTTAAGACGCCTTCGGCGCTCCGGTGCGCATAGCGGAGCACGGCTTGGCGAAAGCTTGAAGGAGTATGGGCCCAGCCAGAGACCGATTGTCCTGTCATTAAGAAAGCTATGATAAAACCAATTTTAAAAAAATTCGATGGGAACATAGTTTATTCTCCTAAACCTGGAGGCCTCTCAAGCGGCCCTTCGGATTCTACACCTCGGAGGAATCGGGGAGCCTTTTTATAGCAGAGATGTTTTTTGAATTTTCTTATTCTTCGGAAATCCACCGGATATTGCAGGGTCTTATTTCACGCGAATGTCGCGGATAAAAGCATTGAATTGAACGGCCGCTCCAACGTGAATGGGCCAGACTGTCAAAGCGACGGGAAACTCGTGGCCGTCCTTATGGAGAGCGGAAATCTCAATGCGCTGGTTCATAATCTTTTTTGTTCCGTTTTCAAGGAAGCGCTTGACGCCCTCCCGGTGGGCCTGGCGGTGTCGCTCCGGGATAATCGTTTCCGCAAGGAGTCGCCCCTGAACTTCTCCGAACGCCCACCCAAACATCAATTCGGCCTGGTGATTCCATTCCCGGATCCCTCCACCGGCATCTATCGCAATAAACGCGTCATTGGCGGATTCCACCGTCAGCCGGTTTCTCTCTTCGCTTTCCAGGGCCTGCTGGGTTCGTTCCACGAGTTGGAGGTCCAACGCGTTATTGAGCTCGGAGAGCTGCCGGGTATAGCGCTCAAGCTCATCCTTTTTTACAAACAGCTCCTTCTCCGTGCCCCGTATCACCATAATCACCATGATCGCCACAAATATAAGAACGGCCATAATCGTCCCCGAGGTCATGACGTACGCACGGTTCCTATCAAGCAATTCGCGCGCTCCGCTCTTGGCCTTTTCTTCCATATAAGAAACCACATCACCTATTCCCGAGGCATAAATTGCTTTTTGTTTCTCATAGGCGGGACTGAATAAAATTCCCCGGGCCTCTTCCATATTCCGTTTGCGGACCATTTCAAAAGACGCGTTCTCCATGGTCACAAGCTCAATATTGGCCTCATCGGTCATGGCAATAGCTTGCCTCATAGTTTTTCCCGGGATGAGATCGAGAGCTGTCTTGATGGAGTCATTTAAAATAGACTCATGCTTTCGGTACCTTGTTTCCCACTTCAAATCGCCGGTTACGGCGGCCATACGGGCCGACATGGTCAGCACTTCATCTAAATGGATGATGACGCCGCCCAGCATGCTTAATTGATGACTCAATGAGAGGTTTTCTCTGACGGTTTTTAGAAATCGATAGGAATCAAATGCCACCCCGCCGACAAGCAGAAGACATCCCAGAAAGGCTACGGAAACAAAGGTGGTCAATTTCCTATGGGGCGTGGCGTACGCATTCTGATCGGACATAAAAGTAACCGCAGCATTGTATGGCCTAACTTGCAAGGATTCAAGCAGTGTTCGGATCCCTGGGCCGCGCCCCCGGATTACTCAAGAGCCTTGCGGGCCGCTTCGAAATCCGGCTTGATTTCAAGGGCGCGCCGGAAAAGTCTTTTGGCTTCGGAAAAATATTTATATTTTCGGTAAATAAGGGCAATCTCGTAATAAATCTGCGGGTCTTCAGGGTTGAGGTCCAGGGCCTTTCGCAGCAGCTCAAAGGCCTTCAGGGATTTACCTTCCCGGTCCCAGAAATCCGCGAGCCTAAAATAAAAAACGGCCTTAAGCTCCTTTTCCGCCTTGGCGAGGCCCTCCTCAAGAGCCATTCGCGCCTTATCTTTTTCTCCCAATCCTTCCCGGGCCCGGGCCAACAAAAGATAAAGAGCCATGTCGTCCGGCTCAAGGCGCATCGCGTTTTGAATTTCTTCAAGGGCCCGGGGATAGCCATGGCTTAGAAGATAGGCTTCGGCAAGAGCGCGCGGGAGACGCTTGTCGCCGGGCTCCAGCTGTCTTGCGTGATTCAACTGCGCGGCCGCCCGGTCTCCCTGTTTGAGGCCCAGATACGCCTGTGCGAAATAGAATCGAAGCTCGGCTTCGGATAAATCTTTGGCAATACTCTCGGACCGGGGAGCGGCGGGCTTTTCAAGCGCTTCGTAAAAATACTGCGCGGCGCGTTGAAATTCTTTTTTCTGGAGAAGGGCCATGCCCATCCCGCCCTGCACTGCGCGGGTATTTTCTCCGAGTTCGCGAAGTTTATCGAATCTTTCCACGGCCCAATCCACGGCCCCTTTCTCAAGATACGCGGCCGCGAGGTTGCGGTTCAAATCCGGATTGGCGGGTTCCGCCTTCAGCCCTTCGGTCCATGCCGTGATCGCTAGGTCTTTTTGGCCATGAGCATAAAGGGTCATCCCTTTAGCGTTAAAATCCCCGACAGAGCTGTCGGCAATCCTCGCGCCGGACCGGCGGCGCAGCCAATCCATAAACCCCGGAGTCTGTTTTGAGGCACGCCTTGCGCCCCGGTCCCGGGCCTCGAGCAAATAGCGGAAATCAGCTTCAAAATAGTCATCTCTGATAAAAACACGCGAGCCCTGAAAGGCTTTGATGATTTCATCAATCCGGTCCGACGAAAGAGATCGCGGACCTTCCCGCAAATCAAGCCCTCGCGCCGCGCGGATCACGCGGAGATTTTCCTCATCAAACCGAACCGGGTGATCCGGGGTCACGCTTGGGTACATGATCGCTGCATCATCCCGGACATGCACTGCGCCGAAGACATGCCCCAACTCGTGGGCCAGCACCCCTTTCAAAGCCGCCGGCTCCATGTGGTGAAACGGATCGCGGAGGATGACATAGCCCCGCATAAAATGCGCGGTCCCGAGGCGCTCGCGGTCCGTATGGCGCTCAATTTTGACGGGCTTGGTGAGTTTATGAAATCCCATCATAATTTCATCACCGGCGCCGGCCGGAACCAGGGCCTGAAAATCTTCAAGGATTCTGCCGGTCTCAAGCATTTCATCACGCGGCTCCCAGGCGGTGTACTCTTTGACCTTAAAACGGATCCCGGCCCGGGGCTCAAAGAGGCTGTTGGCAAAAGTGACGCGCTCGAAAATGTCGCGTTTCCACTCCGGGTTACGGCGGAAACTCGAGGATACGGCGGCGATGATCTTGATTTCGCGGACTTCCTCGGCTGAAAATGCCGGGCGCGGGAAAATGAAAACTCCCGGGAGCAAAGAAATAAAAACAAGGCCGCTTGCCCAAAGCCTATGGGTCGGCTGAAAAATCCCGCCGGGATTTCCGGTATTCTGACGCGGGTTTAAACTTTTCATCAATGGATGCCCCTTGAGGAATTTATCCCCGGTCCGGGCGCGGGTTTTGATTATTTCCGGATGCTTTCAAGGTTCCGGCGATGCGTTATAAAATTTCCATCCTGAATGAATCCGGGCGATTCCCGGAGCACTCTCCCGATGGTTTCGAGAGCTTCTCCGGAAAGGGAAAGCGGGCCTTTTCGAAAATCCATATTGCGGGCCGCCCGGATAATCCTGGCATTGGCTTCGTCAAAACATACTTTGACTGCCTTGGAAACTTTCGGATACATGATCGTGGTTTCATCGGCGACATGATTGGCGCCGAAGACGTGCGCCAGCTCATGGGCCACCGTATTTTTTGAAACCAGAGGCGGGGTGTAATCAAAGGGATCCCGGATCACGACGACCCCTTGCATTACCGCGGCGGCGCCGATGCGCTCACGGACCAGGGAGCGCTTCACGCCAAGAGGCTTGGTCAGCTTATCAAATCCCATCACGATTTCATCCGCGGCCTGGTGCGGGGCCAGAGCGCGGAAATCCTCGGGGACCCGTCCCGCGGGTTCGAACATTTCACCGCGCGGGTTCCAGAAAGCATACTCCTTGATACTAAAGCGGATTCCGAATTGGGGTTCAAAGATTTTATTGGCGAACGCGATCCGCTCGAAAATTTCGCGCCGCCAACGCGGATTCAGCCGAAAGTTCGGGGAGGCCGCCGCGATGATCTTGATCCGGCGGACTTCCTCGGCCCCGGCTGACTCAAGCCGGCAGAGCCCAGAAGCAAGTATTGCTAAAAAAACAGCCGCGGCCTTTCCCCAAAATCTCTTGCGCGGCCGAGAGGCCTCGCCTATATTCCCCTTTATGATAAATTCACTCAAGGCTTTTACCCCGATTTTTATCCTTTGCGGTTTTAGCCTGATGTCTCCGAACCCCGCCGCCGCCGATCTTGTCTATCTCAAGAACGGCAACTCGATCGAGGGAGAAATCGTCGAAGAATCCCCGGAGGCCGTACGGCTCAAAGTCGGCGAAGGGACCGTCGGCATCGCGCGCTCCGAGATTAAGGCCATCGAGGAAAAACCCTGGGTTCCCCCGGTCTCTGCGGCCGAAGACGCAAGCCGGCTTCCCTCCGGCAAACCAAGCCCGGCCAACCCCGCGGATTGGCTCGCCCAAGCCAGGGAGTGGCTGCGAAAACTTTCCCCTTCCGCTTCAAAAAACGTCTCTTCGGAAAAAATCCCCGTTAAAAAAGAAGCCGCCTATCCCTGGTTTTCGGGCGGAAGCGGCTACGCCCAGGCCGTCGGCCTGCAAAACCAAACCGGCGCTCCCATCCTGCTTTATTTTTTTACGACCTGGTGCCCATACTGCAAGCTTTTGGATAGCAAGGTTCTGGCTTCAGAGAAGGTCGGCCAAGCCCTCTCGGGAGTTATTAAAGTAAGAATCAACGCCGAGGCCGAAACCCGCCTTGCCTCTCAATATCAAGTGAGCGGTTACCCCACGGTGCTGGCCCTGCATCAAGGCGGATTCCAGAAAGTCCGGCGGATCCGCACAGGCCGGGGAAATCCCGACGATTTTCTGGCCGAGTGCCGCCGCGCCGGCCTTCCCCTGCGATAAGCGCCCTTCCCTGCGGCCTGGCTCCCCGAGGTTGGGCGAAACGACCGCGCCTTCAACCTCCCCACAATCGTATATCGGTAAATTCTCGGACCAGCTCGAGTTTGGAGAAAAGAAAAAATATCCGATCAGGCGGGGACCGGTCCGGAACTCCGGACCTTGGGCGCGCTCGGGAAACAGCGCATAAAGCAAAAAAGGAGCGCGGCGGCCGATAAGGAGATGCAAGCGCTTGTTAAGAATGCCGCTTTTGAGCCGAATCTTTCGTAGATTAGGCCAAAAAGCAGGCTCGCCGGGAGCGCTCCCCAGCCGACGATAAAGTAGTGCCACCCAAACGCGCGGCCGCGCTCATGGGGATCGGCGTAATCAGCCAGGAAAGCCCTTTCGGTTCCTTCCGTGAATCCGTAGAAAAGCCCGTAAAGCCCAAAAAGCAGCCAGGCATGGGCCACGCTATGGGCCAGCGCAAATGCGGCGTAGATGCCGGCATAAATGAACCACCCGATCAAAAGCACGCGGCGGCGGCCCCAGGAATCCGAGAGCGCGCCAAGAGGCATCGTGGTTGCGGCCTTCACCAGATTAAAAAGCATCCAGATCACCGGAATGAGCGCCGGACGCACGCCAAGCTCCCCGACGCGAAGGAGCAAAAATGCGTCTGAAGAACAGCTCAAAATAAAAAGAAAAAGGATCGCGAAATAAATTCTAAGCTTTCCGGAAGGCGGCCCCAGAGAAATCCCGGCGGAAGATGCCGCGCTTTGGGGGCGGGATTTCATCTCGCGAACCTTCCAAGCTACGAGAATCACCGCCATGATGCCCGGAATCGCGGCAAGCAAAAAAAGATGCCGGAGATTTTTGATCACGGTCGCAAGCAGGAGGCTTGCAAGGAGCGGCCCGAGCACCGCCCCGGCGTGATCCATCGAACGCTGCAACCCGAAGGCCCTGCCCCGGTTTTCACGCGGCACCGAATCTGCAATCAGCGCGTCGCGGGGCGCGGTCCGGATCCCCTTGCCCATGCGGTCCGAAAAGCGGATCAGAAAAACCACCCAGGGATTCCAGGCAAGGGCCACAAGCGGGCGGGAAAACGAGGATAAACTGTAGCCGAACAAGACAAGCTTGCTTCGATCACGCGCCCGGTCAGCCCATAATCCGGAGAGAAGCGTAAAAAAAGCCGCCGTGGATTCGGCAAAGCCTTCGACAAGGCCGATAAATCCCTGGCCCGCCCCCAGATACTGCACGAGAAAAAGCGGCAGGAGCGGATAAATCATGTCGCTTGAGACGTCGGTCAGAAAACTCACGAGGCCGAAGACAAACACGCTCGTAGGGATGGCTTTTGATTTCATGATCATTTCCGGAATTCCGGTTAAAAAACCCGAGCTCTGCAAATCCCCCCCTCTCCCTTTGGGAGAGGGCTAAGGGTGAGGGGGAGATAATGCCTTTGAATCCCTCATCCTCGCCTCCCCTCCGAGAGGC
>JAHFHI010000239.1 GCA_023246995.1 Candidatus Omnitrophota bacterium | reverse complement strand
AATCCAGGGCCGGGACAGCCCCGGCATCAAGAAGCTTTTTGAGATCTGCCCCGTTTGCCGCTTGCTTTAAATCCGGGAGATCGGCCGCGATAAAATCCAGCCGCTCCAAAAGCAGCCAGCGCGCCGTCTTGGCGATCTTTTGAGCTTTGAGCTCACGCTCATAAACCCTAAGGAGCATGGCAAGGCTCAAGCCGATACTCTCGAGGGTTTCGGAAAAATCATTTTTGCTTAGCTGGGCGGCCGTCTTGGAAACTTTGGCCGCGAGTTCCTCGACCAGCTTTTTTTGCAGCTCCGGGCTGATTTGGCTCCAGACATTTTCGCTCTTCCTCTTGCTGCGCTTGAGGGCCGGATCATTCAGGGCGGTTCGCAGCTGCTCTATCGTTTGAATCTTTCCGGGCCGGGCGATGGGCTCGCGCAACCCGGTTTTTTCAAGAAGATACTCCAGCGTGGATTTGCCTTTGGGCCGGTTTTCATAACGCTCATAACGGACATAGAGACCGCTTAAATCACGATTTCCGATGGCCGGAATTTGAGTTTCGTAAAAGTGCCGCTGCCGTAAATCGCCCGGTGTGAGGATTTCCGGTTCCGTGGTTTGCACGGTTCGCAAAAGCTCTTCAATCAGAAATTTCCGGCTCGCGACGCCAACATTCCGCCAGAGGATGTTCGTGCCTTCAAACCAGCGGCGATCCTCCGCGGCAATGCCCGGGACTGACACCGGCCCGGTGCGCACCTCCGAGCGTGCGCTTTCCGCGGGCGCGGTAAAGCGCAGCGTGTAAAGGGTTCCGTTCACGGGAAGGGTTTGGGCAAAAACGGTGATCCGGCTTTGATCCATGTCAAATCCTTTGAACCGGCCGACCAGCTCAAGATAATCAAGCACTCGATTCAACAAATATCCGCCCCCGTGACCGATTAAAAATTCAGGCATGAGAACAAATTTATCCAGATAGGTCAGCCCCCCCTGCGCGTCCGCCCCAAAAAGTTCAAAGACCAGTGACGATGACGCGGTTTTCTGGACAAGCGTCTTAAAGGCTTCGGCGCGATATCCATATCCCCCCGCTCGCACCTTGCCGAGAAAATCATTTATGGGAAAATCCGCGACCGGAATTTCCTCGAGAGGTTCTCCTTGGAGCTTAAAAATCCGCGGCGTCTCAAGATCCCGGACAGATCCGGCTCCGAAATTTCTCCTGTGAAAGTTCTCCAAAATCTGAAAAGCCGGGCCGTAGACCAGTTCCTGATCCCGGATAAAGGCGTCGTTTCCAAACCGCTTGAAATAGCGGCCGTACGATTCCCCGGCTCCCTGAAGTTTGCCCGAAGGGAGCTCGAGCAGATCCGAATATTTAAGGTCCGCGTCCATTCCGTAAACAGCGCGGGCGATTTCGGCAAGCACGGCGAGCGACTTCATGATGGGTTCCGCCCGCGCCATGGCCTCCGCCAATTCGGCAAAACGGCCCTCACGCGCCCGATTCAAAATTGTATTGAACAGCTCACGGAATTCGTCTTTTTTCTCGCCCCGCGAATGGATCCAGGCTTCCGCCGCTCCCGGAACATAAAAATTTTCGGCAAGGCTTTGCGCCGCATAGTGAAGCGGCGGGTTCAGGGTCTTGCGCGTTCCGATCCTGTAGACGTCCGCCATCAACCGGTCGGCCTCGGCCTGGCGGGTTAAATCCATCGAGGGGATCAGGTCTTTTAGCTTTTTATAGAGCCCCTTTAAAACAGGCTGAAAGCCCGCTTTAAGGTCATCAAAATCAAGCGCTAAAAACCGGCTCCAAACCCACAGGGCTTCGGCGAGTCCAAACTGCGGGCTTTGAATCTTTTCCAAAAGTGCCGGGGCATCGGCGGCTCCTAAATCAGGTTTGGCCAAAATCTTTTCAAGCCCCGCCATGGGATGCTCCGCGATACGTTTTCTGACGGCTTCTAAACCCGCGGCCCCGAGGTAATACTGACGGCCCCCGAAAGATTCGCTAAACCAGCCGGTCGCGGAAGCGGTCTCGCGCAGATATAAAAGCGCAGGATAGGAAAAACTTTGGACGATGCCGCGATCAAACCCGTTATTCGCTTTGATATGCTGAAGAACTTCGCCGTGAGCCCAATCAGGCGCAAAAACCGGAGACCGGACTTCCGAGCGCGGGCGGCGCACACGGTCCAGAACATCCAGGAGAATTTCCTTCTGGACCGCGGGGTCGTAAATCCCCTGCTTGTAGAGGGCTGCCGCGATCTTTGCGCGCGGTCGGTAAAAATCCTCCAGGGCTTCGTCTTTGGGCTTGGCTTTCCTGCGCTTGAGGTCCCGAAGGGTCATGCCCTTCCAGTATTCATAATACTTCTGCATCGGCCCTTCGAAATTCTCGGGCACGCCGATTTTTTTTTCGGGAATCTCGGCAATCAACCCGCGAAGGTCGCGCGGCAGGGGCAGGGGCTTCAGGAGCATAAGGTCGATCAAGGCGTCCGTTTTCGCGGCCGCGATATCGGCCTCCTCAAAAGGCGAACCCAGGGCCATGCGGAAAAGTTTTTCCAGGTCCCTTTGAAAATTCGCCGCCAGGGCGGGACTTAGGGCCTTCAAGGTCGGATCATCCTCAAAATAGGCAAGCCGGGTGTAGGCGGCTTCAAGATTCACATTAAAAGGGTCTTTTTCCCAGTTCTTAAGCCCGGCCTCAACCTGCGCAATCTTATCTAAATCGGTATCATCAAAAAGAATCTCTTTTTTCCTTCGGCCTGTCGAAAGCCCGATATGGAGCGTAATTTCTTTCTTCAGGTCGGCTACGGTCCTTGCGATTTCCTGGAGCGAATCCCTAAGCGTCTCGATTGAATAATGCGCTTTCAAGCGATCGAGCGGCGCCTCCTGAAGCCAGCCCCCGCCTCCGGATCTGACTTCGGAACGGGTGCGTGCGTGCCCCCCAAAGCGTGCGCCCCAATTTTCGATCTCGCGCGTAATCGCCGCCCTTCGGGCCGGCATTCCCGCCGGGAGTTCCCGGCTCCAGGTTGAAAGCCAAGTAGCGTTACGAAGCGCGGCCTTCGGAGACTCTTCGCTCGTAAAATCCATCCGTGCGGGTTCGCCCAGGAGAGACGCGAAATATTTCTGATCCGCCTCGATTTCATTCATGCGGGGGGTGAGCACCGCATACGAGAGACCTTCTTTTTTAAGCCGCTTGGTCAGCCCGCGGGTATGGAAACCTCCGGCGATGACCGCCCAG
>JAHFHI010000238.1 GCA_023246995.1 Candidatus Omnitrophota bacterium | reverse complement strand
CGGCTAACGACCCCTTTTTGCCCGCGGAATTCCTGCCCCTTGAAAAAATTAAAACCTCGGGTTTTTTTTCCGTCCTGATCACAAAAGACGGCGGCCATTTGGGGTTTGTGAGCGGAAGCTTTCCGGGGAAGCGGACCCGATGGCTGGAACCGGTCCTTTTTGAGTTTTTTAAAAAAGTGCAGGATCCGGCGTAAGGACGGGGGAAGACAAAACCCATATCTTATTTAAAATCAATAGGTTGCGTCTATTATCTTTGTTGAATTTGGAGCTTTCAAACCCAGCCTCCACTCCTTATAATAGGCCTACCTTCAAAGGAGGTATCCCCATGATGACAAAACCCAGAAAGACCGCCGCTGTAACTCTGCTTTTCTTCTCCTTATTTTCTTTTCTCTCGGTCCAACCGGCAACCTATGCCGCCAGTGAAATCAGCATCAATGCCGAAACCGGCGCTGCTGTATTTTTGAAAACGCCCGATCAGGCCGAGAATCAAATGCTTCCCGTCGAAGCGCCCCAGCTTCCGGATGCGTATCATGACTTTTTTATGCCTTCGCCGCTTTCTCCGGCTGAAGACGAAACTGCCGATGAAGCCCAATCCGAAGTTTCTGCCCATGAGCAGCCGCGAGCGGATGAAACCGGCTCGACCAATTTTGATCTCGCGCTTTCTAATGACACCTACTCAGGCACTTCGGTGATGTGGGGATTTTCACGGGTCAATGCCGAGCAGGCCTGGAGTTTGAGCCGGGGGGCGGGAGTGGCCATCGCGGTGATTGATACCGGCCTGGATATGAATCATGAAGATATTTTAGGGAACGTTTACTCGAACCTTTCCGAACTGAACGGACTTCCCGGCGTGGATGACGACGGCAACGGATTCGTCGATGACTTCCGGGGCTGGGATTTCGTAAATCAGGATAACAACCCCACGGATGACAACGGCCACGGCACGCATGTTTCCGGCATTGCCGCGGCGGTTTCGGACAACGGCAGAGGGATCGCAGGTGTTGCGCCGGATGCGAAAATTATTCCGGTGAAGGTGCTCGATGCCTCGGGGAGCGGCACGATTGACAATGTCATCAAGGGGATCAAGTACGCGGCCGATCTCGGCGCGAAAGTCATCAACATGTCCCTTGGAATCGCAAAGCGTTTTCTCTCCAATCCGCTTCTTCAGGCCTTTCAGGATGCCGTTAATTACGCGCTTGGCAAGGGCGCCGTGGTGATCACGGCCGCGGGCAATGAAAGCGTCGAAACTTCCACGACGGCGCCGGCCGGGCTGAATAACACGATCGCCGTCGGAGCCACCGACAGCCGTGACCGGAAAGCGTATTTCTCAAATAAGAGTCCGGATCTCGCGGCTCCGGGCGTGGATATCGGGTCCCTTTATCCGGGCAACCGCTATGCTTATATGAGCGGCACCTCCATGGCTTCGCCCTTTGTCGCGGGAGCTACCGCGCTTCTTTATTCCTATTACGGCGCCACTTACGCCGGATGGAGCGGCAGCCAGATTTATTCGGATGTTTACACGCGCCTGACCCGCTCTTCGACGGATCTGGGCAAAAAAGGCTACGATTCAAGTTTCGGCTACGGGCTGCTCAATGCCTACGCCGCGCTCACCTATACGGTGTCGGGAGCGGCTGCTACGAGCCAGGATTCCGGCGTGAATGGCAAGCCGGCAGTTCCGGGCTCGGGCGCGGGCGCCGCAGGTATCTCGGGATTGGAAGGGGCCTCGCGGTTGTCTGCCCTTGTTTCAAGGTCGCTCGGGAATTGGTATAAAATCGAGGCCCTGTCACACCGCAAAGAATCCGGACTTAGAAAAAGTCGGACCGGGAAGCGATCTTCCAGATTCTCGCCGTCCCCGGCCGCCGGCATTTTATAAATCCGTTCAGAATTAAAGCGCTAAAAAAACTTGAATGGGCGACAAGCCTCTGTTTCGGCTGCCTTAACCCGACAATTTAACCGATGAGAAAATATAAACTTTTTGCCTTTGTAGGGCCCGCGGCTCTTGCCGCTTGCCTGGTTTGTCCGGTTTTTGCGGAACCGCCCCAAGGAAATTCCACGCCCCGGCGTTTGAACAAGCTCCTCCAGGAAGAAATCAAAATCCTCGAGCATGAACGCATCGACAAAAAGGAAAAAGTCCAGAGCCTTACCGAGGAAATTAAAAATCCTTCCAAACAAAGCTGGGACGATTTCATGAAGCACCCGGGGGACCTTAATAAATTCAAGTCGTGGTTTGCTAGCGCCTCGGGCGGCGCGAAAAAAGATGTGGAAGCAAAGCGTGCCTTGAAGGATGATTTGGAAAAAGAGATCGCGGCTCTGGAAGAGAAGATCCCAAGGCTTGAGAGGGATCTCCAGGATATTGAGCGCTTGAGCCCACCGGAGAAAACCCCGGAAGGTCGCCTGCTTCCGGAAACCAAAGCATTGCTCGAAGAAGAGATCCAAAGCATGCGGGCCCAGCTTCGCGAAGCGGAGGCTTCACTCAAAAATGCCGAGGCGTGGCGCCGTGACTATCCGAAGGACGATTGGGCCGGACAAATTAACCACTGGCAGGAAACCATCAAAACACTTCAGGATCAGATAAAGCAAAAGGACGAGGAGCTTCGCGCCGACGAGCTTGGGTCTTCCGGAGCGAATGCTTCCGGGGGATCGGGGGCTTATGATGCCCCGCCCGTTGAGGCATCTGCCCCTTCTGCGGAAAAATCCGCGCCCACCGCCCCACCGACTGCGGAGGACGAAATCAGCGGCCAACTGCGCGCCAAAGGGCTTTCCAATCTGCAGATCAAGATCCTCCAGAAAGGCGGTGTGATCACCGCCCGGTCCGGAGAAACCCTGCGTGGCTGGCCCCCCAAGTCGAGCCATGTTACCCGCGATATGAGAGATCTCGGGCTTACGGATCTCCAGATTAAGACCCTCAAGGGCGGGGGAACGGTCCAGGACAAAAGCGGAAGCCTTTATATCGGTTGGCCCCCTCAACGAGTCCCCGAAGAAGTCCAGAAATAATCTCCCGAGCTTCCCCCTTTTTCCCGAACGGCTGCTTCGCCAATCTCTGTCGGCAGCTCTCGGGCGTCTAAATTTATAGAAGCTCCCACCGCGCACCGCAAAAAAATTCAAAGCGGGAATCCGAAATAGCTTTCCGTATACCCCCCTTAGACTCAAGAGCATGATCTCATGCGCTGGTTAAGCGAATGAGATTTGATGCG
>JAHFHI010000237.1 GCA_023246995.1 Candidatus Omnitrophota bacterium | reverse complement strand
ACATCACCACGTTTCTTCGGAAAGGCGACCGGGTAGGGGCCCTTAGCGTCAAGGCCATTGAGCCCGAGAGTATCAAGCTCGAATACCAGGGCGAGGAGATTGAGGTGCGATGAAAACCCGTCTGATTGGCCGGGTCGGAATCTTTTTGACCGCAGTCCTTTTGCTTGCCGCGCGCCCCGTCTACGCCCAGGAACTTTCTCCGCCGCTTAACGCCCAGATGGTCCGGGATCGCCTCGCTAAAAGTATTTTTCTTGATCTTCGGGATATCAATGTCGTGGATGTCTTTAAGTTTCTGGCCGTGCAGGGGAGCCTCAATATCGTGACGAGCAAAAACGTGCAGGGCCGTTCGACGCTGGTCTTGAAAAACGTGACCATTGGCGACGCGCTTGACATCATCGTTATCTCCAATGAGCTCGCCTATGAAATCAAGGGCGGGATTATTTTTATCATGACCGAGGATGAATATAACCAGATTTACGGTAAGAGCTACAATGACAAACGAAAGGTGCTTACGCGCACCCTCGAATACGTCAAACCTTCTTATGTGGTGACCGCGCTCCAGGCCGTCCAAAGCGCGCTCGGCAAGATCATTGTGGATGAAGACAGCGGCACGGTCGTCATGATCGACACCAAGGAAAAGCTCCTTCAGATGAACGCGCTTCTCGATCAGCTTGAAAAGGGCCTGGACACCAAGGTCTTTGAGTTGCAGCATGCCACGGCCAAGGAGATCGAGACCCAGATGAAGCCTTATATCGACGGCAAGGGAGTCGGAAGTATTTTCGGGGACTCCCGCTCCAATCAGCTTGTGGTGAGCGCCTACCCCGAGAGGATGAAGCAAATTCTTCCCCTCCTAAACGCCCTGGACAAGAAAAACAAAGCGGTCTTAATCGAGGTGAGGATTCTGCAGCTTACTTTGAACCCGCATTTTGACTCCGGGATCAATTGGGAGAGGCTTTTTAAGCGATGGAGCGATCTGGATTTCCAGTCGTCTTTTCCCATTGACACCAACATTTCAAGCGCCGATGACATCGGCACGGTGGGAAAGCTCGCGGTCGGCGTTTTAGACGATGAGAATTTCGAAATCGAGATCAAGGCCATGAAGGAGATCCAGAATTCCAAGACCCTGGCCAACCCCCGGCTCATGATCATGAACCGCGAAGAGGCCAAGATCAATATCGGCGACCGGATTCCCTATGTGATCACCACGTCGACCGGTTCGGGGAACAATGTCTCCGTAAGCGAGGATATCCGCTTTATCGATACCGGCGTCATCCTTAGCGTGACGCCGGTCATCAGCGACAACGGTTTTATCACCATGAAAATCCGCCCCGAAATTTCAAGCCAGACCGGGACCCTCGTGACCCCGACCAATAACCAGATCCCGATCGTCAATAAAACCTATGTCCAATCCTCGGTGATCGTCAAAGACGGCGTGACCATTGTGCTCGGAGGCCTGCGGCGCGATGACTTCACCGAGGGCAACCGGGGCGTTCCCTATATGGCGGACATTCCCGTTTTGGGACATCTTTTTAAAAGCCGCAATGAGAGTTTGAGCAAAACCGAGATCGTTATTTTGATCACCCCGCATATCGTAGACGGCGACAAAGACGTGGTCGACCAGCCCCTGGAGATCAAATCCGATCTTGATACGCGAGGCCGTTTGCGTGCCAATGTTTTTGACCCGGCCCGGATCAAAGCCCCATCCGTAGAATTGGCGTCAGGAAAAGCCCCTGAAGACAGGGGATGGAAGATCCCGTTTTTCCCGTTTTTTTCAAAAGATAAGGCCGTAAAACCGGGGACGGAAACATGAAACGCCTCGGCCTCTTGATATTTTGGGGTGTTTTCGCATGCCTTTGCCGGCCTGTTTTTGCGGCCAAGCCGGCTGTCGCCCCGCCGCCGGTTCCCGAGGCATCGTCGGCTTCCGACCAACAGATGCAGAAATTGCTCGGCACTTTAAATGAGACTCTCGAGGAAAACCGAAAAATCCGTGAAAATATAAAAATCCTTCAGACTTCCCTGCAGGCGGCCACGATTGAAAACGCGCGGCTTAAAAGCGATATGCAGGGCCTTCAGGCTATTTCCGTCGGGGCCTCCAGAGATCTGGAATCCAAAAACGAGGAGCTCCAAAAGGAACTCGAGAAGTTGAGAGCCGACTTGAAGGAAATAGAAAAAGACAAGTTGGAAATCGACCATGAAAGAAAAAACATGAACTCGGAAGCTTCGGAAGTAAGAGACGAGAATGAAAAACTAAAGGGGCTTTTAAGCCGCGCGGTTCTGGCAGAGGAAAAAGAGGAAATTCTCGGGCTTGTGGAAACCAACCGCCAATCGGTTTCCGCGGCCCTGGAAAAACTCTCCGGCGTGCAGTCGGAAGCGGAGCTTCTCAAATCCGAACTGAACCGCGTGCATTACAATTTCGGGAACGTCCTTTTTTCCCTGCATGACTACAAACAGGCGGCCGAGCATTATCTGGCCGCCCTACGCTGGAACCCCTCGAATCCCTGGGCCCATTACAACCTGGGCATTATCTATGACTATTATCTCCATGACAAGGATCTTGCCCTGCGGCACTACCAGAAGTACGTGGATTACAAGCCCGCCGACGAAAACGAGAGCGAGGCGCGCCGCCGGATTCTTGACCTGAACCTGCTTAAGAAAGTCCAGCCTACCCACCCTCTGAAAGTCGACCTCCAGGAAATCGAAGCTCGCTCCTAATGGCCCGGATACAAAAGCTGGCGCATTGAAATAGGGCCGTCTAGGTTATATTTTCACCCTGATATCCCGGGGATGAATAAAATGTGGTAAAATGTAAACGCTTACAAAACTTATGACAATCTACGAAATAGCTCACAAAGCAGGGGTTTCGATTGCCACGGTCTCGCGGGCTCTCAATCCCGCAACGCGCGGCAAAGTCCGGCCCGCGACGCTTGAGAAGATCGACGCGCTGGTTGGGGCCTTGGGCTACGCGCCCAATCAGGCGGCGCGAAACCTCGGGCGGTGCGCCTTTAAAACCGTGGGAGTTCTGATGCCCCATCACCGGGGCATTTTCGAGGAAGATTATTACACACGGCTTTTGGCGGGTCTTTCCGATACGCTTCTGGAATCCGATTATCAACTTAAGCTGGTCATGCTTAAATGCGAAAAACCGCGCTGGGATCATTATGATTTCAAGTCCGCCCATGGCATCGACGGCCTTGTGATCACGCATTGG
>JAHFHI010000236.1 GCA_023246995.1 Candidatus Omnitrophota bacterium | reverse complement strand
TTCACCCGCCAAGAAAAAGCATAAATAGATGAGGAAAAAACATCTTTTTCGATTTGCTTTTCTCCTGGCACTGGCATGGATCTCCGTACCGTCCGCCCAGGCTGCAGTAAAGCTTGAACTCGTGAGTCCGGCTTTTAACGAAGGGGAGGCCATCCCGAGCCAATTTACCTGTGAAGGGCCCAATCGCTCCCCGGCACTCCACTGGAGCGAACCGCCGCAAGGCACGCAGAGTTTCGTCCTGATTATGGAAGACCCTGACGTGTCCTCTAAAACCTGGGTGCACTGGGTGCTCTACGATTTGCCCGTGACCGTGCGCAATCTGCCGGAAGGCATTCCGGGGTTGATGCAGCTTGCCAACGGCGAACTCCAGGGGATCAATAGCGCGCGCAAGACTGGGTATTACGGGCCCTGCCCGTCTTCGGGAACGCACCGCTATTTTTTCCGGATTTATGCCCTTGATACCGTGCTGAACCTTGACCCGCCCGCGGCCGGAAAAGAGGAACTCATGGCTGCCATGAAAGGGCATATCCTGGCCCGGGGACAACTCATGGGCCGGTATTCCCGAAGTCTTTTGGCTAAACCCCGGCGCGGCTAGCCCCGGGGCCCATCCAAAGAGCGCCTTTAGGCTTGCAAAACCCTCGGGCCATCCGTTATCATGGCCCCACTTCTCCCGATATGGATCTATTTCCCAATACCCTGACCCAGGGCCCTTCAAGCGAACCAAAACTTTCGCCCATGATGGAGCAGTACCGCTCCATCAAAAAGTCTCTTCCACGGGACGCCATTCTTTTCTTTCGCCTCGGAGATTTTTACGAAATGTTTTTTGAAGACGCCCTGCGCGCCTCCGAAATTCTGAATATCACCCTGACCGGACGGGAGGGTGGCGAGGCGGGGCGTGTGCCCATGTGCGGCGTGCCCTATCACTCGTTTCAGGGCTACGTGCGCACGCTCGTGGATCACAACCTGAAGGTGGCGATCTGCGAGCAGATCGGCGACCCCAAGGCCGCCAAGGGCATCGTCGAGCGCAAGATCACACGCATCATTTCACCGGCCACTTATCTTGAAGAGGAGCAGAAAAAACAGGCTCCGGAATATATGGCGGCGCTCGCAATGGACGGTACCAGCGCTGCGCTGGCTTATCTGGACCTCGGGACCGGAGAATTTTTTGTGCGCGAGCTCGAGAGTGAGCGCCTTTTCGGGGAGTTTTCGATTTTAAGCCCCCGGGAAGTGATTCTCTCGCGCTCGGCCTTTGAGAAGACCCCGCTGGTTTCGTTTATCAAAGAGAATTTAAACGCGGGAATCACTCTTTATGAAGACTGGGTTTTTGAGCCCGAAGAGGGGGCGCGGCTTTTAAAAGAAGCCTTTTCACTCGCCTCCGAAAGAAGTCTTTCTTTTCATCACCGTCCGCTTGCCCTCGCGGCCTGCGGCGCGATTTTTTATTACCTGCGCGATCATCTTCACAGCTCGCTTGGGCATATCCGGCCGCCGCGGCTTTTGGACGCGGGCCAGAGCATGGTGCTCGACCGTGAGGCCCTGCGCAGCCTGGAGCTCGTCGAAAGCCTTTCGGGGAAAAAAGAGGGAACGCTTCTGGCCTGCGTCGACCAAACGCTTACTTCCATGGGCAGCCGCATTCTTTATCAATGGCTGACGCAGCCGCTTGTTTCGGTGCCTAAAATCGAGGCGCGGCAGGATTCCGTGGCCGAGCTCGCGGCCGGGCCCGGGCTGATGCAGTCCCTTCGCGCTCTTCTTAGCGGCGTCAAGGATATGGAACGCACCATGAGCCGCTTAAACTGCGGAGTGGCTAATGCCCGGGATCTTGTGAACCTCGGCGTCTTCCTGGAACGCGTGCCCCAGATCCGGGCCGAGCTTGCCAAACTTCGGACCCCGCTTTTTCGCGAGATTGCCGGGAACGTGAAGGAGTTTCCCGAAATACAAAGCCTGATCGGCCGCGCGATTGTCGAGGCGCCGCCGCTTGGCTTAAAGGACGGCGGACTGATCCGCGACGGTTATTCGACCGCGCTCGATGAATTGCGCGGCATTTCCAAAAACGGGAAAAACTGGATCCTTGATTTTGAGAAGCGCGAAATCGAGCGCACCGGCATCCGGTCGCTTAAAGTCAAATATTCCCAGGTTTTTGGATATACCATCGAGGTCAGCAACGCCAACCGGAATCTGGTGCCGGTGGATTATACGCGCAAACAGACCCTTGCCAACGCCGAACGTTTTATCGTTCCGGAGCTCAAGACCTGGGACGAAAAAATTTCCGGGGCCGAAGAAAAAATCAGATCTCTCGAATTTCAGATTTTCAGCGAGGTGCGCGAAACGATTCTAAAAGATCTGGCGCCGCTTCAGGAGATGGCGCGCGCCATCGGCACGCTGGATGTGCTGGCCGCCTTTGCCCTGAACGCGGCGCAGAAAAACTGGGTGCGGCCGAAAGTGACGGAGGGTATCGAGCTTGAGATCCGGGGCGGACGTCATCCCGTGGTCGAGGCTATGCTCCAGGCCGGAAAATTTGTGGAAAATGACACCCGCCTTGACGGCAAAACGCAGCAATTGGTCATTTTGACCGGGCCCAACATGGCCGGCAAGTCGACTTACATCCGCCAAACCGCGCAAATCGCGCTTCTGGCCCAGACCGGGTCTTTTGTCCCCGCGGCCTCGGCCGTGATCGGGATCGTGGACCGTATCTTTACCCGGATCGGAGCTTCCGACAATCTGGCGCAGGGGGAGAGCACGTTTATGGTGGAAATGCTCGAGACCGCGCGCATCCTTCAGGGGGCGAGTGAGCGAAGCCTTCTTATCTTGGATGAGGTGGGCCGCGGCACCTCGACCTTTGACGGCGTGAGCATTGCCTGGGCGATTTGCGAATATCTGGCGCAGGGAAAGTTCGGCCCCGGACTCTGTTTGCCACGCACTATCACGAGCTGACCCAGCTTGAGAGCCACTTCGAAGGGATTAAAAATTACAATATTTTGGTGCGTGAAACCGCAGACGGCATTGTGTTTCTGCGCAAAGTCGTTCCCGGCGGCTCCGACCGAAGCTACGGCATTCATGTCGCGAGGCTGGCCGGAATTCCGGAGGCCGTGACCGTCCGAGCGGAAGCCATCCTGGAGATTTTGGAGAGTGAAAATACCGAGGCCACGGAAATCATCGAGGGGAAGACCGGAAAGGTTCCCAAAAAAGAGGCCCCGCGTGCCGCCCGGCCGGAAAAGAGAGATCCGGT
>JAHFHI010000016.1 GCA_023246995.1 Candidatus Omnitrophota bacterium | reverse complement strand
CATTTTTTTCAAGCCGCCACTTGCAGTCCGCACACAATTTTTCTTTTTGGCCGGAAAAATAAGCCCCGAGTTCGCTCGCCATGCGTTTCTGATTCTCCGCGTCGCCCAAATCATTTAATCTGACTTTAGGCGACTCAAGCCCCGCATAAGTCAAAAAGCGGTAGAGAAGATTCAGGACCTCGAAGTCGGCGCAAAGCCCGGACTCGTTGATCATTTCGATCCCGATCTGGTGAAACTGGCGTTTGCGCCCGGCCTGGGGCCGCTCGGCGCGGAACATGGCGCCCATATAATAGAAGCGCAGAGACTTGGCCTGCCGCAGAAGCCCCTTTTCAATCACCGCGCGCGCGACCGATGCGGTCATTTCCGGACGAAGCGAAACGTGCCGACCGGCCCGGTCGTCAAAGCTGAACATTTCCTTGTGGACGATATCGCTTGATTCGCCGACGGAGCGCTGGAAAAGTTCCGTGGGTTCGAGGAGAGGGGTGCGGATTTCTTTAAACCCCTGGGATTCAAAGAAGATGCGTGCTTTTTCCTCCACACGCTGCCATTTTTCGATTTCCCCGGGAAGGATGTCCTCCATCCCCCGCAGGGCTTCCAATTTCTTTGCCATCGCGCCTCTTTAAAAGGGAGGCGCATCATAGCATAGAAGCCCAGGGCCCGCAATAAGCCCAAAAACCGATTTTAGAGGATCTCTTTAAGGCGTTCGGCGGGGCGGGCAAGAATGGCTTTAGAGCCCTTTTCGACGATAGGCCGCTGGATCAGATCGGGGTGCTTGGCCATGAGCGCGACAAGATCCTCTTCGGAAAGATTCTTTTCCCCGAGTTTGAGTTGTTTATAGATCTCTTCGCTTTTACGCAGGATATCGGCAGCCTTAAGCCCGGCCTTTTTCAAAAGCTCGCTTAGCTTTGTCTTGGATAAAGGAGACACGTAATAATTGACACTCTCAAAATCAACGCCGCTTTCCTGAAGCGCTTTGTGGACCTGGCGGCAGGTCGTGCAGGTCGGCTTTTCATAAACGGTTATTTTAGACATGAGTTTTTTCTCCTTATTCGCTGAATTTTTCAACTTCGTAGCGGTAAAGTTCCGCGGCCGCGATTTCAGCGGGCTTAAGCCCGGCTTTTTCGCGCGCGCAGCGCGTCACGAGCTCCAGGGCGTCCCATTTCTGCTCAACGGCCACATCCGGCAGATAGGTCCCGCTTCTTTGACCGAGCCGCACATAAACCCCGTGCCGGCCGGTCTGGATTTCATCGATCCCCGAAACCTTTTGAAGTTCGCCCAAGACCGAGATCTCGATCAGAATGTCGGTGATTTCATTTTTCGAGAGCGGCTCAAAGCGGTGGTCCTGAAAAGCGGCCGCGACCGCCATGCGCGCCACATTCTCGCAAAGCGGAGAACCGCTTTGAAATGTCCCGACACAGCCGCGTAGTTTGCCCCCTTTACGCAGGGTGACAAAACAGCCGCGCTTGGCTTCAAGCTCGGCCGACGCCGCTTTAAAGGAAGGATAATCCCCGGTCTCAAGATGGGTTTTGATCGCGCTCCGGGCAAGATCTAGAAGAGTCCGGCGGCTATTCGAAGATAAATCCGGCATATCCCACCACCCGGTCATAATCGCCGCTCGCCTCGGCGCTGGTCGTGTATTCGACAAGAGAGGCCTTGGTGATGCCAAGCGTCGCGGCCATAATCAGAAGCATATAAACCGGAATAAAACCGCACATGGTAATGCGGTGGCGGGTCACGGCCTCAACAAGCCCGGCGGGATCCAAATTCAGAATGGCGTCAAGGGCGTAACGGTCTTTTTCGCGGGTGCTTGCTTCGTTTTCGTAGTGGCTCATGTCGTTTGACACCACCACCAAAACCGGGTCTGCAAACGAGGCAAGCCTCTCGCCCATGGCAAGCGCCGCTGTGCGGGCTCGCTCCCAATCAAGCGTCCCGGCGATGAGCGGCACGATCCGTGCCTGCGGATTTTTAATCTGTAAAAACGGAAGGATCACTTCCAGGGAATGTTCAAACCCGTGCGCCTCCGGATCCGCGTGGAGATCATGCGAGGATTCCAAAAGCTTCGCGGCAAGATCCTGATCGACCGACACTTCCCCCAGCGGCGTTTTCCAGACCCCGTCGGGGTAAAGCGCGAAATCACTTCCCATGCCGCGGTGATTGGGCCCGATCAGGAGATTTCTTTCCGGGACTTCTATTTGGGAAAAAACTTTAAGCGCGGTGCGGCCGGAATAAATATAGCCGGCATGGGGAGTGATAAGAGCTTTGACAGGCCTAACCGGGCCTTGGAAGCAACCCTTTTTGAGATATTCCCCAAGCTCGCTTGAATCGGAAGGATAAAAGCTACCCGCAACTGCCGGTTTGCGGACATGCATGGGCGTGGGAGGTGCCCGGAGCTTAAAACCTTTTGCGTTTGCTTTTGGAGGTGCGGATCTTGCGGCGTCTTTTTTCGCTCGGCTTTTCGTAATGCTTGCGCTGCTTGAGGAGTTTGAGGATCCCCTCGCGCTCGAGTTTTTTCTTAAGACGCTTTAAGGCCTTCTCGAGCGGCTCGTTTTCGGTCACTTGAACTTTGGGCACCCGTTAGTCCTTTCTGTTCTTGAGGTTAGGGAAACGAACTCATTATACGTTATTCCCCCGCCCGGTCAAGCAAAGGATCTGGCTTTAAGCGAGCCGGTTTCGAATGAAGATAAAATAGGCTACAAGAAGCGCGCTCGTGACATACATGGCCGGGCGTACTTCTCGCGCTCTGCCTGAAAGAAGTTTGATCACCGGATAGCTCACAAGCCCAAGGGCGATACCATCTGCGATCGAATAGGTCATGGGAATCCCGATCATGATAAGGAAGGCGGGGAAGGATTCGGAAAAATCCGGCCAATCAATCTTCGAAACGTTTTGGCCCATGAGCGCGCCGACCACGAGCAAAGCCGGGGCCGTAAGGGCCGGATGGGTCCCGATCAGGGCTATAAGAGGGCTGAAAAAAAGCGCCGCCAAAAAACAAAATCCCGTCACCACACTCGCGAATCCGGTGCGGGCCCCCTGCTCAACCCCGGCCGCGCTTTCGACGTAACTGGTCACGGTGCTCGTGCCGAGAGCCGCGCCGCCGGCCGTGGCCAAGGCATCCACTAAAAAGGCCTCCCGCGCCCGGGGAAGCTCGCTCCCGCGCATAAACCCCGCGTGCTCGGCCACCGCAATCAAAGTCCCGGTGGTATCGAAAAGAACCATAAAAAAAAAGACCAGGATCAAAGGAACGCACTCCGGGCTCAAGGCCGAGCGAAGGTCCATCGCCCCAAAAACATTTTTTGAAAAATCAGGAAATCCGAAAAAAACTTGGGGCCACTCCATCCCGCCAAAAAAAATCGCCGGAACCGCCCCGCCCAGAATACCCCAAAGAATCGCCCCGGGAGCGCGTCTGCGCAGAAGCGGGACGGTGACGGCAAGCGTGAAGCAAAAAATAGCCATTTCCGCAGAGGCTAAGTGCGGATTAAGGCCGATGCCGGTTCCAGCCTTCACAACCACGATCCCGCCATTGCGCAGACCGATCAGCGCGATAAAAAGGCCGATTCCCGAGGCGATCCCGCTGCGAAGGCTCGCGCTCAATCCCCCCACCAGGATTTCGCGCACGCCGCCCAGAGACGCGCAAATAAAAAGCACCCCGGAAATAAACACGATCCCGAGCGCGACTCTCCAGGGCTCCTTGAACCCGAGCCCGGCCAGGCTCATCACACAGGAAACGAAAAAGAAGTTTTCACCCATTCCGGGCGCGAGCGCGATCGGGTAGCGCGCATAGATTCCCATCAGGATGCTGGCCAATGCCGAAGCCAGACAGGTGGCGATAAAGACGGCTTCAAAACCTAGCCCGGTCGGATTTCCCGTAAAATCCCTCGAGAGAACCGCCGGCTGAACAAAAAGAATATAGGCCATGGCCAAAAAAGTGGTAAGCCCGCCCAGGATTTCGGTCCGGGCCGAGGTCTTGTTTTTTGAGAACTCAAAAAATTTCTCGAGCATCAGTAAACCCGTTTTGTCTCAAGGCGGTCCCAGGCCCGAAAAAGCTCTTCGCACTCGCGGCGCATCCATCCCCCCTTGATTCGAACGGCGCTACAGCCCTTTGATTTCATCATCCGGCTTGAAATCGCGAGCTCATTAAAGCCCCGGCGGGCCGCATCGGCTATCCTCGTACCAAAAATCACCCGATCAATCCGCGCCCAGTGAATGGCCGCGAAGCACATGGGGCAGGGTTCCGTGGTGGTGTAGAGCGCATGGCCGGACAGGTCAAAATTCCTGATTTTCCGGCAGGCGGCGCGGATCACATTAATCTCCGCATGGGCTGTCGCATCGGAACACTGAAGGACCCGGTTGTGGTCTACGGCGACAACGCTTCGCCCCCGGACAAGGCACGCGCCGAAAGGCCCTCCGTGGCCCCGCGTGATTCCCTGCACGGCGCTTTTAATGGCTTCAAGCATTCCTTTCCGTTCAACGCCTTGCGGCATGGGATGCCCCTTCTGTTTAAAAGTTCTGCGCTTTTCATGGGTGAACCCCTTCTCCCCTCGGGGAAGACGGCGGGGATGAGGGGCTTTCTCGGACGTCACGTTTTCCTTCACCCCCAACCCTCTCCCAACGGGAGCTGGGAAATTTTCAGAACTCGATAGGTCATTCAAGATCCGACTTTTATTTTCGGGATCATCATAACGGCGGAGACGAAGCTGTCAAATCATTATGCAAAAAATTCCCCCTTTTCTTTCAAATTGGAATTTTGCTTGGAGGCCGTCTCATTCTTCCCTACAATAGCCGGCCTATGGAATGGCATCCGCAAATTCTTGACTACGGGGAGGCTCTTATGCGCCTCCTCTATCCGGCTTCCTGCGGGGCATGCTCCTCTCTTTTGGAACTTGAAGAAAAAGGCATCTGCGTCGCTTGCCGGATCAGGCTTGCGCGGCTTCGCTTTGACCCGGGCCGGGCGCTTCTCGACCGGCCTTTCAAGAATCTCGGGAAAGCCTGGTGCCTTTATCCTTACGCCTCACCGGTCAAAGAAATTCTGGCGGGAATCAAGTTCCTCGGCAAGCGATGGCTCCTGCGGGTATTTCGCCGGGATTTTGAGTGGATCACGCCTCTCCTGGCTCTCGAGCATTCTTATGACGCGCTGACACCCGTTCCGCTGCATGTCTCAAGGCTTCTCACCCGCGAATTCAACCAGGCGGAAATCGCGGCCGAACACCTTAGCGCCGCCTCCGGAATCCCGCTCATGCGGGGGATTCTAAAAAAAAGCGTGCGCGGTCCCGCGCAAAGCACGCTCGGGCGCCGCGAACGCCGCCTCAACTTGTTTAAAACCTTTGAAGTTCCGGCCCCGGAAAAAATCCGGGGTAAAACTTTTCTTTTGGTCGATGACATCCTGACAAGCGGGGCCACGGCGGAGGAAGCCGCCGGCACCCTGCGCAAGGCCGGGGCCAGACGGGTGGACCTTTTCGCGCTGGCCGCGACGATTGAACGCGCCCCCGCTCTCGAGGAAGCCGTTTCATGAAGGTCCTGGACCGCTATCTTCTGCGGGAGCTGCTGCTTCCCATTTTTTACTCATGCCTCATGCTGATTTTCCTTATCCTGATCGCCGATCTCTTTGACAATCTTGACGTGCTTTTGCGAAACAAGACCCCGCCAGCCATCATCCTGCGCTATTACTTCGCCTTAATTCCCTACGCCTACAGCCAGACCATCGCCTGGGCCGCGTGGCTGGGAACGCTTTTTTTACTGGTCAATATCGGATTCCATAATGAGCTGATCGCCATGAAGGCCGCGGGGATCAAAATTGTCACGATCATCCGGCCGATCGTGTTCATGGGCTTCCTGATCGGAATTTTCACATTCCTCGTAAACGACCGCTTGGTTCCGAGAAGTTTCCGCACGGCCCATGATCTGCGCCAGATCCATATCGAGAAGAAACGTTTTGAGCACGACAAACTTTTAAGAAACGTCACCTATTATTCGGGGGGGGAGCAGCTTCATTTCTTCAGGACCTTTTCCCTATCCGCCGGAAAAGTCACGGGGGCTGTGTCCCTTTGGCTCGGAGACGGCCCTGCCAGCACGGGGCGCCAGAAAATGGTCGCCGAGGAAGGCCTCTGGATCGACTCGGGATGGAAATTTTTAAACGTGACCGAATATCAGATGGATGCCAGAGGCAGGATCTTGGGGGATCCCCGGGCTTATCCGGAAAAAATCTACCCCGATATCCGTTTTACGCCGGCCGAGCTCGCGGCCGCATCCACCGAAAAAGCGTTCCTCACGTATAAGGAACTGAAACATACGATCCAGCGTCTTAAGGAAAATGCGGTGAGCGCGCAGTCGGAGTCCGTGGATCTCCACACCCGGCTGGCTTCGCCCTGGCAGGCGCTTGTCATGATGCTGATCGCTATCCCGATTTTAAGCAAAACGCTAAGCCGGAAAGTGATTGCCTACCAGGTGCTCTTCTGTATCGGGGTGATCTTCGCTTACCATGTTTTAGGGGCGGTGGGGCTTGCTCTCGGCAAGGCCGGGAAAATTTTCCCATTCCTAAGCGCTTGGCTCGCCAATATTCTTTTTGGGAGCTGGGCACTTTTTTATCTCGAAAAGGGAAACCACTGACCTATCCCCCCGGAAAAAATTCCGGGCACGTCTTTAGCCTTCCAGGATCGTGACTTTCTTCATGGAAACCGTCTGGCGGGGTTTGTCCTGGGAATCCCGGGGAACTTGCGCGATCTGGTGCACCACGTCAATCCCCTCGGTGACCCGCCCGAAGACCGAATGGCGGCCGTCAAGCCATGGCGTGGCGGCTTCGGTGATAAAAAACTGGCTTCCGTTCGTGTTGGGCCCCGAATTAGCCATGGAAAAAATCCCCGGCTGGTCATGGCGGAGCTTCGGGGAGAACTCATCTTCAAAGGAATAACCGGGACCGCCCCGGCCTGTCCCGGTGGGATCCCCGGTCTGGATCATAAAATCGGGAATGACCCGGTGAAAAATGATTCCGTCATAAAATTTCTTTCCGGCGAGCGCCACAAAATTCTGCACGGTCTTCGGAGCTTGCTCCGGATAAAGTTCCGCATAGATATCCCCGAGCGTAGTTTCAATTTTCACTTTCACGACACGTTCCTCCTTGGTTGGACTCTTAATAGAAGCAGCCGGCTCCCGCAAGACCTCCGGCGCGGGCGGTGAAACAAGCTCCCTGCGGGGTCCGGCACACCCCTGGAGCAGCGTCAGGACAGCGATCCCGATCAACGCGGAAAGCCTCAAACGGCTCCCCCCCCGGGTCTTAACATTTCAGATCTTGGTCCCGTCCGCAAGGCGGACTCCTTTCGGGATGATGACGATTCCCTCGCGGATATAGTAATTATCCGCGTCTTTTTCCTCGATCCCGGCAGCGTTTAAAATTTCGACGTTGTTTCCGATGATCACGTTTTTATCGATGATGCAATTTTCAATGCGGCAGTTGCGTCCGATCCCGAGGCCTTCCTGCTTGACCGGTTTTTCGGATTCATAAAAATCGTTTCCCATGACAACGCTCTTTCGGATTTCGGTCCCTTTGCGTACCACCGAACGCACACCGATGACGGAGTCTTCGATCAAGGTATCGTCTAAAATGCAGCCGTCGGAAAGAAGGACACGCTTCAGGGAAGCCCCGAGCATCTTATTGGGCGGAAGAAAGCGGGCTCTTGTAAAAACGACCGCGTTCGGCAGGAAAAATTCAAACGGCGGGTGGGGGCGCGTCAAGTCAATACTGGCCTCATAAAAACTACTGATCGTTCCGATGTCCTGCCAGTAGTCGTTAAAGACATAGCCGAAAGCCTTGTATTTTTCGATCGCTCTCGGGATGACTTCTCTGCCGAAATCCGCCTCTCGGCCCTCAAGCAGGGCCGCCAGCACCGGGGCCTTAAAAACGTAAATCCCCATCGAGGCCAGATAAAGTTCGGGCTTGGCTTTATTCAGGTCAAAGGCGTTGCGAATGGTTTCCGGAATCATATAGGCATTGGCATTTTCTTCCGGCGCGGGTTTTTCCCAAAACTCCGTGATCTGGGCGCTCGCCCGAATCTTCATGATTCCGAAATGCCGGACCTCTTTTTTGGAAACCGGGATGGTTGAAATCGTAACGTCCGCGTTTTTTTCTTCGTGAAATTTCAGAATCTCCCGGTAATCCATGCGGTAGAGGTGATCCCCGGAGAGGATCAGCACCGTGTCGGTGTCCTCCAGGTGATAGTGCGGCAGGTGCTTGCGCACGGCATCGGCCGTCCCCTGAAACCAGTCGGCATTGGCCAGGGTCTGCTCGGCGGCCAAAAGCTCCACGCTTGTCTGATGAAAATACTCATAAGGGTAAGTGCGGTGGATGTGGCGGTGCAGCGACGTGGAATTAAATTGCGTCAGCACAAAAATCTTGCGCAGTCCGGAATTGATCGCGTTGGAGATGGGGATATCCACAAGACGGTATTTCCCCCCGATCGGAACGGCCGGCTTGGAGCGGTAACTGGTCAGCGGAAAGAGCCGCTTCCCCTGGCCCCCGCCCAGAATCAAAACCTTGATATTGCCGGTCATGCTGGGTGCGCTGCGGTTAAGTCTTCGGACTGAAAATGCTTCCAAAGAACCTTTCGGAAAGTGTCGTTTTCTTCCATCAGGAGCTCGAGGCGCCTGCGGATTTTCTGAACAAAAACCGCATTGGACGGATACCGTTCCTGATTGACGAAAAGCTCAAGACGCCCGATAAACTGATCGATCAGCAGGCTGTTGCCGCGGATCTGGCGCTTGATGATCCTCACTTCTTCGCGGGTCAGGAAGGACACCGCGTGATTAAGCTCACGGGATTCCTGTTTCGGAAGTTCAAAACCCAGATGAAAGGTCATGCGCTGTTTAGCTTTCTATTTTGCGTAACGGGATAAAATTAAATCAAGATCCCTTAAAAACTCCGTTTTCAAATAAACCCGGTGACAGCCGGCCCGCTGGGCTTCCTCCCGCAGCGCGGCCTTGCCCGTGGAAACACAACCGACGGACGGCACCCCGCTTAAGAATTCCTCGGAGCGCATCGCCGCGAGCACCTTGTAGGCCGGGGCTTCGCACCCATCCCAGTCAAAAATGATTAAGGCTGGCCTTTCGCCTCGAGCATGCTTCAAAAGCGTCTCGGGACTGTCGCAATTATGAACGTTAAGATGGCAGTGCTTCGCCGACTGCGCAATTCTTCCCGCTAAAAGGAGGTTGGAGACAAGCCCGAGAACCAAACCTCCGGTGCGGACACCGCCTGGGATAGGCTCTTTCATGAGCGGAACCTCCGCCAACCCGCGCGGCCCGCTTCCCTGCGGCCTGGCAGGTTTTCGTTCAAACATCTTGTTTTGCCGGTTGGCAATGCCTTTCATAAAAACCAGTCCAAGATTAACCCGATTCAGCCCCTGAATCAAGCGGATTAGCCCGGACCCCGGCGGCACGAAGTTTCCGGATAAGCCGTATTTTCTCTCCGGCATCGCGCGCCAGTTCGGGTGGTCCTGAAATGTCGGAAAACACCTTTTCGGCCCGGTTCCAGTCCTTCACCTGAAGAGCCTGAAGGCCTTCCTCATAAACCTTTTTAATCTTTTCCAAATTTTCCGGAATCAAACTCTGGATCATATTGCGTTTCTGCCACAAATCTTTATAGAGGGGCTCCAAATCCGCCACCGTGGGCGGCGGAACTTCCAAAAGAGCGTCGAGCGTGGTGCGGATGTCGCTATCGACCTGGCTTAACGCCGGAGGATAGGCCGCAGGCCCGCCGGCCAAAGTTTCGGGATTAGCGGCCTCGGCCATTTTCTTCTCCAACTCCCCGGCCGCCTGCAGCGCTTCCGTCCATCGCTTGCCGGTAACCGCGGCAAGAAGCGTTTCGTAGGCTTCGCCGATCTGTTTTTCCTTTTCGCGCACCCGGTTGTCGACCAGGCTGCTATTGATCGCGGCGACCTTGGAGAGCGTGTCGCTGATAAAGGGCTTCAGCATCGTCAGCACCACGCCGCGGTGCTTGCGCACGTCATTGGCATAAATAGGAAAGGCCAGGGATTCAATCCAGAGATTGCGCGCCTTCATGAGATCCCCGGCCGTAAAGGCTTCGGCCCCCGGCAGGTAGTGAAGCTCGAAGAGTTTCCAAAGAGAGCGTTTGTAACTGCCGGGGAGCCTGATTTGGTAGCGGGTTTCCTGCTCACTCACCTTGCCCTTGAAGGTTTCAAGAGTCCAGGGTTGGGAAGGAAGTCTTTCGACAAATCCGGTCTTGAAAGTTACCCGGGCGGCCAAGATTTTTTCTTCCTCCGGGCTAAGGGTTCGCTCGGCCGAAAGCTCAAGGCGCCTTGTAAGCGCCGCGTGCTCGTCGGCCGTCAGCCCGCCGAAAACTTCCGGCGCGGGCGCAACGGTCGCGGACGACTTCTTGTCCCGCGGTGTTTTCTTTTGATCCTGCGGGCCGCCGGAATTTGGGGTCTTCTCTTCAGGAGCGAGCGAAGTCTTTTTCGCGCGCTCTAAAACCCGCGTCATCGTCGGATAGACAAACAGATAAAGAAAAACAGCAGCCCCCGCGATGAGTAAAACCGCTGCCGCCGGGACCAG
>JAHFHI010000235.1 GCA_023246995.1 Candidatus Omnitrophota bacterium | reverse complement strand
AAGGGCCATGGCCGCGCCATCGCCGGGCCTGTAACCGCCGATTTTGAGGATACGGGTGTAGCCTCCCTGACGCTCTTTAAAATGCGGCGCAATCTGGGTAATCAAAAGATGCGCGGTCTCGGGAGATCCTAAATGAGAAATCAGAAGCCGCCGGGCGTGGAGGTCTCCTCTTTTGGCAATCTCGATCATCCGATCGGCAAAAGGACGCACGACCTTTGCCTTTGAAACGGTGGTTCGGATGCGCTTTCGTATCACAAGGCCCCTGACTAAATTCCGTAAAAGGGCCTTGCGATGACTGCCTGTCCGTCCCAGCTTTCCTCGTAATTTCCCGTGTCGCATGGTTCTCCGATCCTTACGCTTCTTGTTGAGCCGAAGCGGCGGTCGCGGCCGCAGGGGCGTACTTTTTGCCCTTTTTGATCCGCTCCTCGACGTTCATCCCGAGCGACAAACCCATGCTGACCAGAATGGCCTGGATCTCCGAAAGGGATTTTTTTCCGAAGTTTTTGTACTTAAGCATTTGCGGCTCGGTTTTCTGAATCAAGTCGCCGATAGTCTTGATCGCGGCGGCCTCAAGGCAGTTGGCACTGCGGACCGAAAGCTCAAGCTCGGTGATGGGTTTGTTGATCAACTCCTTAAAGCTCGTGTCTTCTTCCTCTTCCTCTTCTTCCTCAACCGGGATTTCACCGTAATTAACGAAGATATCCAAATGGCGCTGGAGAATATTAGAAGCGTAAAGAAGAGCTTCCTCCGGGCTGATGGCGCCGTTAGTCCAGATGTCGATCACCAGGCGGTCGTAGTCGGTGGTCTGCCCGACGCGCGTGTCTTCCACCGAAAAATTAACTTTCGTGATCGGAGAAAAAACCGAATCAATGGGCACGATCCCGATGGGCGACCCTTCCTGCTTGTTGCGCTCGGCCGGGACATACCCGCGGCCGCGGCCGACTTCCATCTCGATTTTGACGGGCACATCTTTGGTCAGGGTGCAGATCACCAGATCCGGATTGATGATCTCGATCGTCTCATCGGCATGAATATCCCCGGCCGTCACCGGACCGGCCTTCTTGGCGTCCACAAAAATCTTTTTCGGACCCTTGCCGTGATATTTGATGATCAGCCTCTTGATGTTCAGCACGATCTGGGCCCCATCCTCCATCACGCCGTCAAGGGCCGAAAACTCATGGAGCATCCCCTCGACTTTAATGCTTGTCACCGCCGCTCCCTCAATCGAAGAAATCAAAACCCGGCGCAGCGCGTTTCCGATGGTTGTCCCGTAACCCCGCTCAAATGGCTCGGCAAAAAACCTGCCGTAGGTCGGCGTAAGCGTCGCCTTGTCCGCGTCCAACCGCTTTGGCACCTCGAAAGTCTTCCAACGAATTCCCATGATAATCTCCTCCTTGAAATAAATTTTTTACTTCGAATACAATTCGACGATCACCGACTCTTCCACCGGAAGGGCCGCATCGGCCTTGGTGGGGAGCCTCAAAACCTGCGCTTCAAGCGTGGCCGGATTCAGGGAAAGCCATTCGGAAATCGGAATGTCTTTGTCCATCTCAAGCCTGGCTTTTACGCGGTTCAAATTGGCCTCCTTAGGCCGGGGGACTATCTTGTCTCCCGCCCTGACGATATAAGAAGGGATGTTAACGCAGCGGCCGTTGACAAAAATCAAACCGTGGTTGACCATCTGGCGCGCTTCCCGGCGCGTGGCCGCAAAAAGAAGCCTGTAAACAACGTTGTCCAAGCGCCGCTCGAGAAGCTGGATCAACATTTCACCCGTAGCCCCCTTCATGCGGGAGGCGCGATGAAAAAAAACCCGGAACTGGCGCTCCATCATGCCGTAGATGCGCTTGAGCTTCTGCTTTTCCCGCAGCTGAACCCCATAGTCGGTGAGTTTCTGGCGGTTATGCCCATGCTGCCCCGGCGGTTGGGTGAGACGCTCCTTAACTTTATCATCCGTCCTGCGGCTGCCTTTGAGGAAGAGATTAACGCCCTCCCGGCGCGACAAACGAACAGCGGGTCCCGTGTATTTTCCCATGGCTTAAACTCTCCTTCTCTTGGGCGGGCGGCACCCGTTATGGGGGATGGGGGTAATGTCATGAATCACGCTCACCTGAAGTCCCCCTGCCTGAAGCGCCCGGATCGCGGATTCACGGCCGGCTCCGGGGCCTTTGATAAAAACTTCCACTTCTTTCATCCCGAATTCGAGCGCCTTTTTGGCGGCCCGCTCACCGGCGACCTGCGCGGCAAAGGGCGTGCACTTCTTAGAGCCCTTGAACCCGGCCGCGCCCGAAGAGGACCAGCAAACGGCGTTGCCCTTCGGGTCGGTGATGGTCACGATCGTGTTATTGAAGCTCGCGAGGATATGAACCACCCCTCGTGGAAGCTGCCTGATTTTCTTTTTAGCCATAAAATTCTATCCTCTCCTGTTATACGAAAATAAAATCTTATTTCGGTGCAGGCGGCTTTTTGCTAAGCCCGCCGATAGTCTTGCGCGGCCCCTTGCGGGTACGCGAATTCGTATGAGTCCTTTGCCCTCTCACCGGAAGGCCCTTGAGATGTCTTAGGCCCCGGTAAGCCCGGATATCCATGAGGCGCTTAATATTCTGCTGAAGATCGCGACGCAGATCGCCTTCGACTTTCACGCTTCGCTGGATCACGGCCGTGATCCCCGAGATTTCTTTTTCAGTCAGATCCTTCGCCCGTTTATTGGGATCCACCTGGGCCTCGGCAAGGATCGTCTTGGCATTGGACTTGCCGACCCCATAAAGATAGGTCAAGGCAATGATCGTCCTTTTCTCCCTCGGAATGTCCACCCCTATGATTCGCGGCATAATATCTCCCCTTTATCCTTCATTTTAAAAACTTGAAACCCGCTTCCCCGGACCCCTATGAACCGGGCCCTCCGGGCTGGCTTCAAAAAATGATTTATCCCTGCCTCTGCTTATGTTTCGGATTGCTGCAAATGACATACACAATCCGTTTACGGCGGACGATCTTGCAATTTTCACAAATGCGTTTTATCGAGCTTCTAACTTTCATGGCTTTTCTCTTCTCTGTTTTATTTTATCCGGAAGGTGATGCGTCCCCGCGTCAAATCATAGGGCGAAAGCTCCACCTTTACCTTATCACCCGGAAGAATCCGGATATAGTGCATGCGCATTTTTCCGGAAATATGCGCCAACACCTTGTGCCCGTTTTCAAGCTCCACCCGGAACATCGCGTTGGGGAGCGGCTC
>JAHFHI010000234.1 GCA_023246995.1 Candidatus Omnitrophota bacterium | reverse complement strand
CAAAGACAATGGCCACAAGCACGCCATAGCCCCCCCACCGGATCAGATCATCGAGATTATGAATTTGTGAAAAAAATTCTCCCAAGGTTCCTCAAGGTTTTCAAATCGCGCGTAGTATAAAGAAAAGCGAAGGTTTTAGCAAACGCTACCGGATGCCTCGGAAGGAAATGTTTTTTGTTTCGCGAGCCGCCAACCTTTCAATCCGCCCGGCTCAAAAAAATGCCTTTTAAATAAGTACTCCGGAAAACTTTTGGGGATCTTTGGGGATTACTTTTCTCCTCGACGGTCCGGAGCAGGCCTGCCGGGCAGGAGCTTCATAGGAAACAGTATCTCGCTCGAGGATGGCACTCCGGAAGAGCCCGGTAAGTTCCCGGCCAAGGAGACGTGAGCTTGGCAGCCGCAGTGACGTGCGAAGGGATCCGGGCAAGCCTTCATGAGCTCCATCAGAGCTTTGAATTTTCCCTCGGCAATCGGGTACCCGTTATGGGAAACAGATTCGCTTTCAAGGGAACCGCGGTGGGATTCTTCATACAGGGCAAGGGCAAAGAAGCTGCATTGACGGCAAGAAGCGAGCTGAACCGTACGTTCGTCCGAGGCTGGGCCGGGTGCTAGCTCCAGGGCCGCTATAATTTGAAGGGTATCTTTGCCTTTGCATCCGGGACACTCAAACATGCCGCCCCCCATAATATATAATCTCCGGTTTTGAAAATTTCCCCTCTCCCTATGGGAGCGCCCTAGGGTGAGGGGGCGCGACGCCTCGAAATCCCCTCATCCCGCCCTTCTCCCCACGGGGGAGAAGGGGTCGCTTATGAAAAACGCGGAACTCAAGATATAATCCTAAAAAAATCGCCAGACCCCTTCCGAGGAATCTCCGGGCTATTCGACGCGGATGGTGTGGCCCTGAAAATCGACGGACTGGCCCCGGCGGATCTTGCAGGCCTTGCGCGTTTCCACGTTTCCGTCCACTTTCACGAGCGATCCGGCAACAGAGTGTTTGGCCGAGCCGCCGCTTTCACACAACCCGGTCAGCTTCAAAAGCTTGAAGAGTTCGATGAAATCCGTTTTGAGTTTAAAGACGGTTTCAGGATTGGGCATAAAGCGCGGCGCGTTTAACTTTAAGCGCTGTATCCGAGAGATACTCGTCAAAATTGGTATTGCGCTGGTCGATCATGCCAAGCGGGGTGAGCTCAATAATACGGTTGGCCACGGTCTGGACAAACTGATGGTCCTGGGAGGCAAAGAGCACGGTGCCGTCAAAACGCTCCAGGGCCTGGTTCAGTGCGGTGATGGATTCCAGGTCCAAGTGGTTGGTCGGTTCGTCCAAAATAAGCACATTCGCCCCGGCGAGCATCATACGCGAGAGCATGCACCGCACCCGCTCACCCCCTGAAAGCACCCGCGCCTTTTTAAGCGACTCTTCCCCTGAAAAAAGCATGCGCCCGAGAAAGCCCCGGATGTAATTTTCATCCGTGTCTTTTGAAAACTGCCGCAGCCAATCCACCAAATGAAGGTCCGTCTCAAAAAATTTCCGATTTTCCTTTGGGAAATAGGCCCGCAACGTCGTAATCCCCCATTTGAAGCGGCCTTCGTCAGGCTCTATTTCCCCGGCCAACAGCTGAAAAAGCGTGCTTTTGACGAGGTCATTGGGGCCCACCAACGCGATCTTGTCGCCCCGGTCCACACGGAGACTCAAACCTTTGAACATTAAATCCCCGGATACGGACTTGCCCAGATTTTCTATTTCTAAAAGGTCGTTACCCGCCGGTTTCTCGGACTTAAACATGATATTCGGGTGACGGCGCGAGGACGGCTTGATGTCCTCCAGGGTGAGTTTCTCAAGAAGCTTCTTGCGGGAGGTCGCTTGGCGCGATTTCGAGGCATTGGCGCTGAACCGGGCGATAAAATCCTGCAGCTCTTTGCGCTTCTCCTCGGTTTTTTTATTGGATTCCGAACGCTGGCGCAGCGCGAGCTCGCTTGATTCATACCAAAACGTGTAATTGCCCGCGTAAAGCTGGATCTTGCCGTAGTCGATGTCGGCCACGTGCGTGCAGACCCGGTCCAGAAAATGGCGGTCGTGCGAGACCACGATCGCGGTATTCTTGAAATCATAAAGAAAATCCTCGAGCCAGAGGCAGGTCTCGACATCCAGATGATTGGTCGGCTCGTCCAGGAGCAGGATATCGGGCTCCCCGAAAAGCGCCTGGGCCAGGAGCACACGCACTTTTTGGCTCGCCTCAAGGCGTTTCATCTGAACCGCGTGAAAGCTTTCGGGGATGCCGAGGTCGCTTAGAAGCTTCGCGGCCTCGGCTTCGGCCGTCCAGCCGTTCATTTCCGCGAACGCTTCCTCGAGCTGGGAGGCGCGCATGCCGTCGGCATCGGAAAAATCCGCCTTGGCGTAAATCTCATTTTTTTCTCGGATGATCGCGTAAAGCTTCTGATGCCCCATGATGACGGTCTCAAGCACCTGGAATTCATCGAAAGCGAACTGGTCCTGCTTCAGGATGGAAATGCGCTCGCCCCCGCTCACCGCGACGTCCCCGGCGTTGGGCTCGATTTCCCCGGCGAGAATTTTAAGAAAGGTGGATTTTCCGGAACCGTTGGCCCCGATCACGCCGTAGCAGTTGCCGGGCGTGAACATGATGTTCACATTCTCAAAAAGCACTCTCTTGCCGTATTGAAGCGTCACACCGCTTGCCGAAATCATGTTTTGAAAAGCTCCTAAAAGGGGGAATGTCCCGGGAAAAAGCGAGCCGCATTATAGCATAGGCAAGGCACAATTTGGAGGTGAAAATAACTCGGGATTACGCGGATTTGGCGGCAGCGGTTTGGGAGAGGAGATAGCGCGTGAGCTCTTCGGCTATGAGCGAGGAGGCGAGCGGCTGAACCCACCCGCCGGGGCCGTTTTGATATTGAACACCCGCCTGATTTAAAAACGCGCCGAGAAGCCTTAGCGCTTCAAGGCGGGGCGCGTCTTTGAGCTGCGCGTGAAGCTCCCGGCCGGCAAGCAGTTGAATCTGAATAAGGTGATGCAAATGAAGCACCCGGTCGTGCTCGGAGAGTTTCGTGATTTCCTCGGCCCCGAGCAGGAAAGCCGGCATGGCCAGATCAAACCCTTCGGGCGGGGAGGTCACGGAAACAGACGCGGGTTCGTTTTTCAAACGCTCGGCCTCATGAAATTCATCGCCGGTTTCAACCCGCAGAATACTGCTTGCAAGCGGTTGCGTGCGGAAAACATCGTAAGT
>JAHFHI010000233.1 GCA_023246995.1 Candidatus Omnitrophota bacterium | reverse complement strand
CGAATATCAGTCTCGTCGGTTCGCGCATGAGGCCCTTGGCGGAACGGACGAGATCGGCTGCGCGCATTCCGAGGCGGGCCCAAACATTTTTGGGCTCTACAACACATGGACCGCTCACCGTCACGGCGCGCCGGTATAAAGGCCTTCCCAAATAAACGGCTTCATAGGCGGCAAAAGCCGTGGCGACATTCTGAACTAAGACGCCCACTTCAAGAAGGGGCTCATTTTTTCTGAGCCGACGATTCAAAACCGCTTCGGCCAAAGCGCGATGCGCGCCTTGCGGATACCGAACCGGAAGCGCGATTACGTCGACCGTTTCTATTTTCAAGTTGTAGTTCTTGCTCTTCAAAACTTCGACCGCTTCCAATTTATTGCGCTCAGAGGCAATAACCGCCCGCGCCGCGCCCGAGGCCAGCCGAAGTAGCTCTGCTCCTTTTAAAATTTCGAGGGGATGCGTAAGCATCAAAAGATGATCGGCGGTAAGGAAGGGCTCCGACTCGCAGCCATTCAAAATCAAAACGCGGACGCCGTACCGAAGCGCCTCCGTCAAAGACACGTGTGCGGGCACTCCGCTTCCGTCCAGGTCCACCACCCCGCAATCACGAAGAATTTGAGCAAGCTCATCCGGGTCTTTTGGAATTTCGTGGCGCGGTTGAATGGAGTGGTCTAAGCGGTCCGATTCATCCGATTCAATCCGGATGGCGTCCGGAGTGATTTTAGAAACAAAACCGCTTACGCTCGAATGGACCGGCACGGCATTCCAATCCGCGCTGTCGGCAAGCTTCGTTCCGAGACGCACCGAATCTCCTTCGGCCACGCACGGTGTAAGTCTGGGGCCCGCATGCTGATGAAGTGAGATCGTGACAAATCGAACGCCTTGAGGCTGCTCGATTTGAGGACTCATTAGGCTTCGCTCCTTATGATCCGGCAGAACCAAACCCCGTCTCAGTGTTCTCATTTGGCCGTAAGTTCCTGATTGAGATTTCCGCTCTGGTAGGGTTCGAAAACGACGGTTTTAAATCCGAGCGAACGGATGAATTCGGTTACCTGAATTCGAAGCGGCACATCCATCAAGCGTACAAATTCTTCGCGGCCCAGTTCAACGCGGGCCTTCGGACCAAGGTGTCTGAGCCGGACCACATTAAATCCCGCGTCCTTAAGGAAATTTTCGCCTGCTTCCACTTGTTTGAGTTTGGCCGGCGTAATCTCATGGCCGTACGGAAAGCGGCTCGAAAGACAAGGTGAGGCCGGCTTGTCCCACACCGAAAGCCCGATTTCGCGGCTCAGATTTCGAACATCCGATTTTGAAAGTCCCGCTTCCACAAGGGGACTCTTAATGCCATGCTCATCGGCGGCGGTTAATCCGGGCCGGAAATCGTGAAGGTCGTCGGCGTTTGTGCCGTTGGCAATGATTTCAAGATTCCACCGCCTGGCGATCGGCGCGAGCTGATCGTAAAGTTCGGTTTTGCAAAAGTAGCAGCGGTGAGCGGGGTTGGATGTGTAACCCGGGTTTTCAAGTTCGCGCGTGCGGACGATGAGATGCTCCACATCCATCCGGCGCGCAAGATCTTGAGCCGCTTCAAGCTCGCGTGCGGGGACAGATGCGCTCTCAGCGGTCACTGCCTTCGCTTGACTACGGCCCAAAACATCACGGGCCACTTTCAGAACAAAAGCGGAGTCGACGCCGCCTGAAAATGCCACCAGCACGCTCCGGTAACTTTTGACGACGCCTTTGAGCCGGTCTAACTTCTCATTCATGATTGGATGCAATCCATCCCCCGCCCAAGACGCGGCTGCCATCATAAAACACGCAGCCCTGGCCCGGTGTGACGGCTTCCTGGGGTTCATCAAAGGAAAGAAGCGCTTCATGCTCGGAATTCCGCTCCAAGGCAGCCCACGCCTTGGCATGACGGGACCGAATCTTCGCCTGAACCCGGACTGTCAGAGAGTTCTCGGGATCCAAAAACCAATTGATTTGATCCACTCGGCACCGATGGCGCCCGACTTCTTCTTTCGATCCCACGACCACCACATTTTCCTCGGGCAAAATGTCCGTCACGTAAAGCGCGTGCTTAAATGGAATCCGGAGCCCCCTCCGCTGGCCAATCGTGTAATGATAGTGGCCGCGGTGTTCACCTAAAATGTTTCCGTGTTTATCTCGAATGTTCCCGGGTGAAGTAGGGGTAGGTTTCAAACCTGCCCCTGCTTCTCGCTCAAGAAAAGTGCCGTAATCGTTGCTTGGAATGAAACAAATTTCCTGTGAATCGGGTTTCTCGGCAACCGAGAGGCCGAGCTCCCGGGCCAGTGCGCGAATCTCGGGTTTCGAATATCCGCCCACGGGAAGATAAACACGGGACAAGACCTCCTGCGTGAGCGGAAAGAGGACATAGGACTGGTCTTTCGCCGGATCTTGGCCCTCACGGATGAAGTAACGGCCTCGGCCCTCATCGAAGCCGACCCCGGCGTAATGACCCGTTGCGATGGCATCGTAGCCGAGCATTTGGGCCCGCTTGAGGAAAAGCGAAAACTTGATGTGCTGGTTGCAAGCGATGCAAGGATTGGGCGTGCGGCCGCCCAGATATTCGCTTGTGAAATAATCCACGACGTGGGTTTTAAATTCACGCTCGAAATTGAAGACATAATGAGGGATCCCCAATTTCCAAGCCACATTCCGCGCGTCTTCAACTCCGATCACTCCGCAACATGATTTTGTATTTTTCTCGGCACAGCTGCCGCTCGCCCAGGTTCGGATCGTAGCTCCACCCACCTCATATCCCTCGCGTTTTAATAGAAACGCGGCGACTGAGCTGTCAACGCCTCCGGACATGGCCACTAAAACCTTTTTGTGATTCATTTCAGGATGTGATCAACGTTGATCCGCTCTTCAAAAACCGCCTTCAAATTCCCGAACCGGCAGCGATCGACGTCGACGCCGTCAATTTCCGGAAGCGTGCCCAGTACCGGAAGGCCGGTCAACTCATGAATCGCCCGCGGATTCGTAAGCTCCGCCAGTGAGTAATTGACGAGCGGTGCGCGGTTGAAAATGACTCCTTTGATCGGAAACCCGCGGATCAAGGCCGAGTCGATGGTCAGGAGCGTGTGGTTGATCGCCCCCAAACTGACATGCGAGACGATTACAATGGGATAGCCCATTTCGCGGATGAGGTTGGCCACCAAAAAATTCTTTCTGATCGGAACCAAGACCCCTCCGATTCCCTCCACAATCAGGTAGTCATAATAATGTTGGAGCTTTTTGAACGCGCTTCGAAT
>JAHFHI010000232.1 GCA_023246995.1 Candidatus Omnitrophota bacterium | reverse complement strand
TGCAGATCGGCCTCGTTTAACAACCAAACCGAAAGCCCGGGCGGGAGCCGCAGGGGATCGTTGGGTAAATAGGTTTCAAGCGAAGACCAGGGCGAGGCCGAGGCCTTGCCTGTTCGGACGCTAAAATCGCCGACCTTACCACGGTAATCGTCATACCGGTCGGAAGAAGGCCCGGTGAGCGGGGCTGCCTGAATCGAAGCCCCTTCGAATTGAACGCGGATAGGGCCCCCGAGTTCGGAGTTGTACTCGAATTCTTTCAGTTTTCCGGCGATCGCAAGCAAGTTTTCTAAAAGAGGGATCATTTGTTTTTCCGCAAGCCCCAATTCATCCTCGGGAGAAAGCTCCGTCAAGGCCTGTTCGGAGACAGGCGCTGGAAGGCTCGGCGCGGAGGACTCCGATTGCCTGGGCAGGGCCGGAAGCTCCGGCAGGCTGAAGGCCGGGGCCATGGCTTTGCCGAGATCCCGAAGATTTTGATTGGCGGATGCAAAAGGATCCTTTTGCAGGGTCGGTGCCCCGGAAGGGGTCTGATTTTTTGAAAGCCGTGTGCGCAGGGTTTCGGCTCTAAGCCGCCACTTTGTGAGCTGGCCGCGGTAAAAACCGGTTTGCAGATTCGGGTCTCCGTCGGCTGTGGGCTTGAACATTAAATGAAGGTCCAGATGAATGGGCCCAAGCTTTGAGAGAATTTGTTCGCCATCGGGTGTGATGATTTTTTGGTTTTCTTCGGCGGTTACCGTCAGTTTGTAGAGCTCCTCGACGCCCAGAATCAAGGAATGGTCCGTATCCGGCTGGGCCCCGGCCTCAAACGGATTGGCATCCAGCGGTATGGAGCCGCTTTCTCCGCTAATCGCGAGGCGAAGGAGCATTCCTGCGGGGGGCACATCCGCCTTCGGGATCGTGAGACGGCCTTCGCAGATCCGGGCGCCCTCCGAGCATTCAAAGTTTTCAATCGTGTACTGGTTAAAAGGGGGGGTGGGTCCGGCCGTGAGGTCGCGCTGGTTCATGGACAGCGAAAAATGGACGCGAAGATCAAGCGTGTAATCCGAATCTTTGGCAAACGCGATTTTTCGGACGTTTTCCTCCGTATCGTAAATTAACTTCGTGGATCCGCCGATTTTTTGGTTCACCGCGACTCTTGTAACGCGCGGGATGATGGGCCGTAAACTGAATTTAAAACTCTCGTCAATCTGCTCGTCCTTACCGCCGAGATTCAGAAGCGATGTCAGGCGAAAACGGAAACGGCAGGGGCCCGTATAAGAATTGTCTTCCGCGATTTTACCCGAGAAACGGTAGTTGTAAGATGGGTCAGCCCCGCTCGTATCTTCAGCGCCTGTGATTTTAAAGGGCTTTCCGTCCGGCCATTCAAAATCGATTTTCCGGTCCAGGGAATCGAGTGCCGCAAGCTCCACGGATAAATCCTTGGGCGAAAGATTATTCAGATCCGCGCCCGGGCGGTGCAGCGGGCCGGTCGAGCGGATTTCGAGCTCAAAAGTATCGCCGTTATAAAAGACGTCGTTTCCCAAAGCCGAGCCGCCGATGAGCTCGACCGTGCCCGACGGTTTTGAACCGTCCGTGACAAAGGGGATAAGCCTGGGCGAGGCCAGATAGCCCCACTGGATCACCTTTGGTCGGAGGTTCGCAACCCGCGCGGGGGCTTTGCCTTCGGTATCCGAAGCGCTTGCCGGGACGTCTGCCGGTCCGGTGTTGACCAGGCCCAGCCAGATTTCCTGAATTTCGGAAGAAGTCCGGTGAAAATCCTCGATTATGGCAAAAGCCTCGGGTTCTTTGGCTTGGGGCTGGCCGAGGAAAGTAAAGGCGGCATCACGCTCAAAGGAGGCGCTCACGCGCGCGTATTCAGCTTCGCTTGCCGGGTATCGATGGCGGAGCACAAAGACATCGGTATTTGGAACACCCCGGGCCAGCACATAAACCGGCCGCGGCGCGGTGCCGCGCGAATTCATGTAAGATGAAATCTGATGGAAGCGGTAGGCGAGCGGCTCAATCGTTTCGTCCTCGCCGAGCAGCGCTTCGAGCCTTTTTTTGCGCTCGGTGTCGTCCTGCGCCGGCTCGGAATAAAACGCGCCGGGAGCTTTCGACGAATCCTCCGGCCATCCCTTATTGAGGCGGACGCCCGAGGCATTTCGCGTCGCAGCGCCCGGATCGAAGTATCCGAGGCGTTCGGAAAGACCTGCCGTGGACGAAGCATTCTGCACGTGATTGGTCGCGCAGAAACGGGTGAAAAGCTGTTTCCAGTTTTCCTGCCATCGGGGGTAGGTCTTCAGGCGATCCGGCAGGCTCTCGGCAATGGTTTGAAAAAAAGTATCCGCGCGCAGGCCTTTTAAGGACATTGCGCGGATGAGCTTCAGCATGTCCTGGGTGCCGCCCGGGTCTCCGAGGGTGTACTGCTCGGCAAGAAATTTGATAAAAATATTGGCGGCGTAGGGGCTCTTTTCGAAAAAAGCCTTATCGGGTGTCATGACAAAAGAAGTGCCCCGGTGTTCCCAGTAGCCGTTATCGTCGTCGCTGCTCACGGGAGGCCCGGAGAGCTGGGCAATCGGGATGGATTCATCGGTGGACCATTCCGCGGTCATTTCGGCCATGAAACTCCGGTAAGGTTCCTTGCTCTGCCAGACGTACAAATTCCGGAAATCTTCCTCGGAGCCGTTATGCCAGACCGCGTCCTGAACAAAATGAAAATACTCATGAAGGGCCGTGGTCTCGGGAGTCAGGTGGCCCGTGGAATAGGGTCTGAAGACGATCATCTGCTTTGTGAACATGGCCACGGCCACGGTGTTGGGATCATCGGCCGAGGGGTTTCCGGCAAGGACGAAGATAGGCCCTTCAGGATTCCAAAAATTGAGCGCGATGCCGGCCCCAGCCGCCTGCCGGTCCCAATACTCTTTGGCGGCCACGAGGCCGTTACGGAATCGAAGCATCCGGTTGGAAACGGCAAAGGGGATTTCCTGCCCGTCTTCTTGGTACCAGAAGACCGTTTTGCCTTCCGAGTAGAAGGGAGCAGCCTCATCCAGGAAGAGTTTCTCGCTGATCACAAAAAGGAACTTTTCGCCGGGCTTGAAGCGGATGAAAAAATGCTTCTGCCGGGCGGGGGAGGCCTCCGAAGTCTGCCGGAATTCAGCTTCCTGGGAGGTGACCGAATCCAGATACTCCTTGGCTACGGCCGGAGCCGCTGACAAAAGAAACAAACCGGCGAGGATTAAAAGAGAAAGAATGAAAGGCCGGCGCAGGCTCATGACGAGGGAGCGCCCTGGAGCATGACTG
>JAHFHI010000015.1 GCA_023246995.1 Candidatus Omnitrophota bacterium | reverse complement strand
GCATAATCTTTCCGGCAGCCTGGATGGCTCGCCCGAGGAGGGACTGACCTACGTTCCCGAATACCTGTGGAAAGTCGAGGGCGTCGCCGGAGTTCTTCTCGGCGTCCTCGCTTTGGCCTGGATTTTTTCACGGGCAAAGACGCTTTTGAGGCGCGCTGACCTACGGGAGCCCGCCTACGATGTTAAAGCCGTGCCGTATATTTTAATGGCTTTTGGAGGTTTATTTTTTCACGCCATGGTGACCTTAGCCGGCCATTGGGCATTCTACGGCCGGGTGATTCACGCGTTTATGCCCTTCATGGTCTGGGCGGCGATGGCATTCTTGGCGGATCTCCCTCTGCCGGCTCTTCCAAAAAAAATAGTCCTGCTGGCGATCCCCTTGATTTCTCTCGCGTCCTTTTTTCCGTTTGCGCGGGCCTACGCGAACCTGGCCTATCCCATGGATGTTCTCTACAAGCTCGGAATCCAAACGGAGCGCCTTGCCCCCGGGCAGATACGCTACGAATCATCGCCTTACACGAAGTTTGCATCGCCTCCGCCCCGAAACTTTAAAACCGGCGAGCCCTATAGCGCCAAGAGTAATTTCCTGCTCGTCAATTTTTGTTTTTTTCATCTGATGACCCCCGAGGATTTCACGCCGTTCAATCCTCCGAAAAACGCGCGCCTCATTTATCAAAACCGGCACATGAACGCTGTCCCCGCGTATCTTTACGAGGGCGGGACCATTGAAAAGCGGCGCCTCATCCGGGATCGAAATTATCAGCTTTCGGTTTATGAATCCGTGGAGCCGGAAAAGTAATATGACCGGAATTCTTTACGAGGACAGGCTGCGATCCGAAATTGCGCACGGAAAAAAACTGGCCGGTGTTGCCGAAAAGATATGGAATTGGCAGGGCGCTATCGGGCAGGCGCGATTTCGCCGCCGCGTGAAATTTCTCGCGCTCGCGCTTAAACGCGGCGGGCGCGCTCTCGAGCTCGGCTGCGGGACCGGCCTTTTCAGCGAAGGATTGCTCGCGCGCGGGGCCGAGTTGTTCTCGATCGATATTTCCGGGGACTTGCTGGAAATGGCCCGGCAAAAATTGCCGCGCGGGCGCTTCGAAGAACGCGACGCGTGCGCGACCGGATTTCCGGACGGCTATTTCGACGCGGTGGTCGGAAGCTCTGTCCTTCATCATCTTGATCAACGGACGGCGCTTGCGGAGATTTTTCGCGTTCTAAAACCCGGCGGTGCGGCTCGGTTTACCGAACCCAATCTGATGAACCCGCACATCTTCATTCAAAAGACGGTTCCCTGGATCAAAGAAAAAATGGGGGATTCCCCGCATGAAACGGCTTTTGTGCGCTGGGGTCTTGAAGAGGATTTCCGCCGCACGGGTTTTTCGCGGGTCACGATCCGGCCCTTTGATTTTCTCTACCCGTTCTTGCCGGAAAAATCTTTACCTTTGCTTGAAAAAGCGCAGGCCATTTTCGAAAAAATTCCCCTTTTTCGAGAGCTTGCCGGATCGCTTGAAATCGAAGCCGTGAAATGAGATTTGGTTTCCGGGCGGGGCATTAAATTTTAAAATTCAGTCGAGAGGAAAGGCGGAATTTCTATGGAACAGGAAATGTCGGTTAAAGGACGCAAGGTGATCGTCACCGGAGGGGCCGGTTTTTTCGGAAGCTATATCACCGAAGAGCTTGAGCGTGAAGGCGCGGTTGTTTTTGTTCCCCGCAGCCGGGATTATAATCTGGTCGAACGCGCGGCCGTGATTCGGCTTATCCAGGAGCAGTCACCGGATTTCATCATCCACGCGGCCGGAACCGTGGGAGGGATCGGGGCGAACCGGGAGAACCCCGGGCGCTTTCTCTATGAAAATCTGATGATGGGGGCCCAGTTGATTGAAGAATCACGGCGCCTGGGCGTCAAAAAACTCGTGGTCATCGGCACGATCTGTTCTTACCCCAAGTATGCCGCAGTGCCTTTCCGGGAGGATGATTTGTGGAGCGGTTATCCCGAAGAGACCAACGCGCCCTACGGTCTTGCCAAAAAGCTTTTGCTGGTCCAGTCGCAAGCCTATCGGGATCAATACGGGTTTAACTCCATCTGTCTTTTACCGGTCAATTTATACGGGCCCCGCGACAACTTTGATCTGAATACTTCTCATGTGATCCCGGCCATGATCCGCAAGTGCGTCGAGGCCAAGGAAAACGGCGATCGGGAGATTGTCTGCTGGGGAGACGGCTCTCCCACGCGGGAATTTCTTTTTGCGGGGGATGCCGCCAAGGGAGTCGTGCTTGCCTTGAAGCGCTATGAACGTTCCGAGCCCGTGAATCTTGGAACCTGCCAGGAAATCAGCATCCGGGATCTTGTAAACAAGGTCGCCTATTTTACGGGGTTCGAGGGCGCCGTGAAATGGGACGTTACCAAACCCAACGGCCAGCCGCGGCGCTGCGTGGACACAACCAAGGCTTTTTTGCAGTTTGGGTTCAGGGCCGGGACTTCTCTGGACGCGGGGCTTCGTCAGACCGTGGAGTGGTATCTCGGATCGAGGGTTTTAAAGTAAATGAACGCTCAAAGCGCGCAGGCGGAACAATCGGTCAATCCGCGCAAAATATTTTTTGACCGTATCGCGTTTGAACGTGGCAACTGGAAATCCAAGAACGCCTATTACCATGACGCGGTGGAGCGTTTTGTCGCTGAAAACGTGCAAAACGCGGCTTCGGTACTAGAAATCGGATGCGGGCCGGGGGATTTGCTTGCGAAGCTCAAGGCCGGACGCCGCCTGGGAGTTGATTTTAGCGAGGCCATGATCCTCGAGGCGCGAAGAAATTATCCGGGAGTCGATTTTATAACGGCCGAGGCCGAAGATCTCCCCCTGAAGGAATGTTTTGACTGCGTCATCCTCTCGGACACGATCGGTCTTCTGCCCGATGTGCAGAAGGTTTTCGAAGAAGTGCGCCGGGTCCTTGATCCGAAAGGCCGCGTGGTCATTACCTATTACAATTTTTTGTGGGAACCTCTTTTGGACCTGGCCGAGAAGCTTGGTTTCAAAATGCCGCAGCCGGCTCAAAACTGGCTTCCGCTTGAAGACATCCGAAATCTTCTTCATCTGGCCGGCTTCGAAGTCATTAAAAAGGGATACCGGCTCCTGCTTCCGGTCAAAATCCCGCTTCTTTCGACGCTTTGTAACCGTTTCCTGGCAAAACTCCCGCTCATCGAAAAGCTGTGTCTTGTCGAATGGCTGATTGCCAAGCCTATTTCAGAGCCTCGGGATCCCAATTCGGTCCGCGTGAGCGTGATTATCCCGTGCCGTAATGAGCGCGATAATATCGAGCCTGCGGTACGGCGCACCCCGGGGTTCGGAGAAGCGTGCGAACTGATTTTTGTGGATGGCAATTCTACGGACGGCACTTTGGAGGAAATCGCGCGCATGCAGGCCGAATTTCCCGAGCGGGCGATCCGGCTTGTCCGGCAGGGAACTCCCAAGGGGAAATGCGACGCCGTTCAAAAAGGATTTGAGGCCGCGCAGGGGGAGCTTCTCATGATTCTAGATGCGGACCTCACCGTTCCGCCCGAGGACCTCCCGAAATTTTTCAGCGCCATCGTCCAGGGGAAAGGGGAGTTTATTAACGGCACGCGTCTTGTCTACCCCATGGAAAAACAGGCGATGCGTTTTTTGAACCTTCTCGGAAATAAATTTTTCGGGATGGCGTTTAGCTATCTCTTGGAACAGCGCTTCAGCGACACGCTTTGCGGAACGAAAGTCCTCTGGAAGCGGGATTACGAGAAAATCAAAGCGGGACGCGCTTATTTCGGAGATTTTGACCCCTTCGGGGATTTCGACCTGATCTTCGGGGCCGCGCGCCAGAACCTTAAAATTATCGAGCTGCCGGTCCGTTACCGTGAGCGGGTGTATGGCGTGACCAAGATCCGTCGTTTCACCCACGGATGGCTGCTGCTAAAGATGTGCTGGGTTGCCGCTCGGAAAATAAAATTCGTCTAATCGCGGTTATTTTTTTCGCGACTGAATTAAAACCCCGCTCGTCGAAAAGTCCGCCTCAGAGAAATTCCTGAAGGGGGATGCCAACTGGTGTCGGGAAAGAGTTTCCGTCGCCGCGTAGCGCAATTCCCCCGTAATTTCAAAGCCGTGTTCGCGGTGAAGCGCTAAGTGCACCGAGCAAGGCTGGCGGTTTAAGAAATATTTCCGTTTTCCGGTAATCATGTCCCACGCCCAAGAGGGATAACGCCAGTGGCCGTTCCAGTATTTCGAAGTACCGTGCGATTTGAAATCAATCTGGTGGGACATCCATCCGCCGGGTTTGAGCCATCGCGACATGGCGCCGTAAGCAAGCGAAAGATCCGTGACATGCTCGAGCACGGCCTGCGAGAAAATCATATCCAGGCTTTGCTCCTGAATCACCCCCGGATCGCACCAGGGAACAAAGTAGCGTATCTCAAGGCCGCCCGGGACCGGTTTTCTTTCCGTGTTTTTTAGAATCTGCCGAATGGCCTCAAGGCGTTTGGCCGCAAGACTTTCCTTCAAGAGCGCCTCTGAAAGAATCCAAGACGGAAACGGGTAATCTTCGAGCGGAGGTTTTAAATCGGGAAATTCATCGTTCCCGGGGACCGGCGAGCGCGCCTTGAAAAGTTCGACGAGCTCTTCGAAAACACGCAGGTTTTGCCCGGAGTCCGCATAGGGGAGGATATCCAGGGCATAAAAGCGCGCGGCCCCCGAGAGAATAGCGGCCAGACCCGTCCCGAGAGAATCGCCGGGCCCTAATTCAGCCACAGCCTCCGGGATTTTCTGAAGGCCCCCTTTGAAGGAGGCGACAAGATGGCGGAGCCATGTGGAATAGCAATAACGGGCCGTAAAGCCGGGATCTTGCCGGACCCGGGGACGCAGGCTTTTGAACCCCGGAATTTCCTGCAGCATACCGCTCAAAACAATCTTTAAAAGCATGATTTTGACCTCGTGGCATTATACCGTAACCTACGGCCAGGGAAACAGATAATGCCGAAAGCCCCCTGTAAAATGGCCGGTTTTTTGTCTTTCAAAAGCCCGGGTTATGGATATAATGACTGGAGCCCGAAGAAAGCTTATGCAGAAGCTTAAGGGCGATCGTCGCGGAGGCTTAATTTATGAAAGTTCTTATTACGGGCGGAGCGGGTTTCATCGGAAGCCATTTGGCGGAATTGCTTCTCTCTAAGGGCCACCAGGTCACCGTACTCGACAATCTTTCCACAGGCCGGCTTGAAAACATCGCCCATTTGGAAACCGAGCCAAATTTTCAGCTCGTGGTAGGCGATATTTTAAACGAAACCCTTGTGGATAAACTGGTGGAACGGGCCGATTGGGTTTTTCATCTGGCGGCCGCCGTTGGGGTCGATCTCATTGTCAAAGACCCTCTCCGCTCTCTTATGACCAATATCAAGGGCAGCGAAATCGTTCTCGAAATGGTCTACCGTTATCACCGCAAGGTTCTTATCACTTCAACTTCCGAGATCTACGGAAAAAATGCGAGCGGCCCGCTCAAGGAAAACGATGACCGCATCCTGGGTTCCCCGCTTAAGAGCCGATGGAGCTATTCGACTTCCAAGGCTGTCGACGAGATTCTGGCTTATGTTTACTGGAAGCAAAAAAGTGTGCCGACGATCATTGTCAGGCTTTTTAACACCGTGGGTCCGCGTCAGACGGGACATTACGGGATGGTGATTCCGCGTCTTGTCGATCAGGCGCTTAAAGGTTTTGACCTTACAGTCTACGGGACAGGCCTGCAGAGCCGTTGTTTCCTTTACGTCAAGGACGCCGTGGAGGGAATGGTTCGCCTGATGGAGCATCCGAACGCTGTGGGGCAGGTCTTTAACCTCGGCAATCAGGGTGAGATTTCGATCAAGGCGCTCGCCGAAAAAATCATTGCCCTGACCGGAAGCCCGTCCAAGGTTGTTTACATCCCGTATGACGAGGCTTATGAAGAGGGGTTTGAAGATATGCAGCGCCGGGTGCCTGACATCAGCAAGGCCGCGGCGCTGGTTGGCTTCACGCCCACACTTGATCTGGACGGAGTCCTGCAACTCGTCATCGCGCACCTGCGCGATCAGATGGCCTCTGTCTTGAGGCCGGCCGTTGTCTTATAAAGCCCGGTTAAGCTCAAATCCCCCCAAAATCTGGTACCTCCTGCCTGAAATGAGGCTGGGAGGCGCTGAACGCCATGTGCTGGCTCTGGCCCGGGGGATGGCCGAACGCGGATTTCAAACCGGCATCGGCACTTTTTTTCGCGAAGGTGTTTTGGCTAAGGATGTGCGCAGCTCCGGGATTCCCTTCGAGTGCTTGGGTGCGGACTCTTCGTGGGGCATTTCAACCCTTCGGGAGAGTTACCGCTTTTTAGCCCGGCTTCGCCCGGATATTCTCCACACCTATCTTTTTGGGTTTCATTTCTTTTCCGGATTGCCCGCGAAACTTCTGAAGATCCCCGCGGTTTTGTCTTCGCGGCGGGAAATCCCATACTGGCGCAAGCGGCGTCATTTGGTCCTCGAGAATGCCGGGAATTTTTTTACCGATAAGATCGTTTGTTGTTCAAAAGCCGCTGAAAAATGGACGCGCGAGACTGAATGGCAGACGCGGGGCAAGCTGCTCACGATCCGAAACGGCGTTGACGAAACATACCTCACAGGGCCCCGAACGGATGCGGCGGCGCGAATCCGTGAATCCTGGGGGATTCCTCCCGGCGCCCGGGTCGTCGGCACTGTCGCGAATCTCTCCCGGGAAAAGGGCTATGAATCTGTGATTCAGGCGGCCGGCGAAGTGCTTCGGACTCATCCCGATGTTTGGTTCGTTTTTGTCGGCGCGGGCCCTCTGGAAGAAGATTTGCGCTCCAGAGCCGGGCTTGTTTCACAAACCCGTTTTGTTTTTACCGGCCCCCGGCTGGATATCCCCGACATCATGACGGCTTTTGATATTTTTCTTCTGGGGTCGTTATGGGAGGGTTTTCCCAATGTGCTTCTTGAGGCCATGGCCTTGGGGAGGCCAGTGGTCAGCACCCTTACAGGAGGGATTCCGGAGCTTATCGAAAACGAGGCCGACGGGCTTCTGGTGCCGCCGGCCCAGTCCGGTCTTATGGCGGGAGCGCTCCTGCGTCTTTTGAAATGCCCGGAACTGGCGCTTCGCCTCGGCCAGGCGGGAAAACAAAAAATTGCGCGGGATTTTACGCAGAAACGCATGTTGGATGATTACGAAGTTCTCTACCGCTCTCTGCTGAACGAAAAGAGCGGGACATTTCACGCCGGGGGCGGAGAACCGCATTTTCAGCCTGATCAAGAGCCTGAGCAAGTTCCGACTTTGGCGGGGAGCTGAACCATGTGCGGCATTGCCGGAGTCATTCAACCTTCTGATCAGGCGCCCCTGGACCCGGCTCTCCTCCGGCGTATGAACGAAACCCTGCGCAGGCGGGGGCCTGACGATGAAGGATACTGGCAGGGCGCGCAGGCCGCGCTTGCCATGCGTCGGCTTTCGATTATCGATCTCGAAGGCGGCCATCAGCCTCTCTGCAATGAAGACCGGACCGTGTGGACGGTTTTTAACGGAGAAATTTACAACTTTCAGGAATTGCGCCGGTACCTTCTGGCCAAAGGGCATAAGTTTCAAACCTCTTCGGACACCGAGGTGATTGTTCACCTCTATGAGGAAAAAGGTGAGGCCTTTGTCCGGGATCTCCGGGGAATGTTCGCGATTGCGCTCTGGGACGCCAAGGCCTCCCGTTTTTTTCTCTATCGTGACCGGGCTGGAATCAAGCCGCTTTTTTACTGGTTTCAGGAGGGCGTTCTGGCCTTCGCTTCCGAACTGAAGGCGCTCCTCGAGTTTCCGCAGGTCCAAACCCGGATTTCGATTCAGGCTTTGAGTGATTATTTATCTTTTCTTTATATTCCTTCTCCTGGGACGATCTACCGCGATGTGCATAAGCTCGCGCCCGGTCATTATCTGAGTTACCACGAAGGAGAGATCGAACTCCGGTGTTACTGGAGCTGGCCCGAAGCGTCGCCCGAGAGCATGAGCGAAACCGCATGGTGTGACCGCATCCTGGGAGAGGTCGAAGAATCCGTGCGGCTTCACCGGATAAGCGATGTGCCGGTGGGGGCCTTCTTAAGCGGCGGCCTGGATTCAAGCGCGGTGCTTGCTCTTATGGCCCGCCAGTCGAAGACCCCGGTGAAGACTTATTCCATTGGTTTTGACGATCCTCGCTATAACGAGCTTCCCTATGCCCGCGAGGTCGCGCGGAAGTTCGGCTCCGACCATCATGAGGAAATCGTAAGCGCCGCTGCTTTGGATCTTCTTCCGGAAGTGATTGCCGGATTTGACGAGCCCTTTGCGGACGCATCTTCTATTCCGACCTTTCTGGTAAGCCGCTTTGCCCGCAAAGACGTAAAAGTTTGCCTCTCCGGCGACGGAGGCGACGAACTTTTCGGAGGGTATCTTTGGACGCGCAAAGAGGCCTGGCTTGCGGGCTATCGCCGTCTGCCGCAGAGCGTGCGCGGGCTCCTGGAAAGATCTTTCGCCATATCCCCCGAGCCTAACCGGGAAAAAGGTTTCCTCCAGACGCTGCGGCGTTTTCTTTATGACGGGTCCTGCAGCCCGGAGCGAAGCTTCGCCCGCAGGGTCACGGCGGTGAGCGAGTCCAGAAAGCACGGTCTTTTTCAAGATTGGGCCCAAGCGGAGCTTGAAGATCACTCAAGCCTCCGGGGGCTCGAGGAGATTTTTAAAGGCCGGGATCCTGTGGCGGCAGCCCTGCGTTTTGACGCAACCGTTTATCTTCCCGACGATATTCTGACAAAAGTCGACCGTATGAGCATGCGCCACTCCCTTGAGGTCCGTGTGCCGCTGCTTGACCACAAGGTGATCGAGATGGCGGCCAAAATTCCGGCGAGTTTAAAATTTAAAGGGCGCACGACGAAATATATTTTCCGGAAAGCCTTGAAGAAAATCCTTCCCCCGTCGATTACCGCGCAGCGCAAGCAGGGCTTCAGCCCGCCGCTTGAGCGGTGGTTCCGTGGAGATTTTCTCAAGCACGCGCGGGGTTTACTGCTCGGCGAGGGGGCCGCTTCTTTAAGCTATTTTAGGCCTGAATCTTTGCGGTCAATCTTAGAGGAGCATGCGGCGGGGCGTCAGCGCTTCGGACACCCGATATTTGCTTTGATGGTTTTTGAATTATGGGCGCGCTCGCGCCGTGGGGAGCCGGTTGGGTTAGGGGCCGGGGGCCGGATTCCATGAAGCCGAATCCTCTCAAGCGCCTATCGCTCTTTGACGTTTTTGTTTTGACGCTTTTGGGGCTTGCCTTTGCCAGTGTTTACTTCACTTTTGTGCGGCCGATTCCGTTTTCAGGGCGCATTATCCGCGAAGGAGTCGTCCGTTACGCAAGGCTCGAGCTCCTGCTGCCCGACGATTTAGCATGGCTTGTCGAGGATCTGGCTTCGGGGCTCGAACACCGCGGGGTTCACGGAGGCGTCGAATGGCAGATTCTCCGAACCGGCTACCGCGATTTCTCGGACCGCAAAATTCCCTACGCCGAGGTCAAACTGCGCATGGTTCTTGAAGACTCCGGGCTGTTTCGTTACGGTAAATACACGCTTGTGCGCGGCGCCAAAGTGGTGCTGATCGGGGACGACGTTTTTATCGAGGGGCGCATTTACCGCTGCAGTCTGCTTGATGAAAAGGTTCCCATCTGATGAACACGTTTGTTTTAGAGGACAAAACAATCGGGGCGGGGGAAACCCGGCAGTCTTGGGAACTCTTCGCCGATAGCGGAGTGGTCCGGGTTGCCCGGAATTTTCTCGGAGGTGTGAAAATTCTTCACGCCTTCCGAAAGGAGCGTGTCCAGACGGCACTCTGGGTGCTCCTGCTGATGCTGGCCATTTTTATTCCGAGATTAAGCCTGGCAACCATCCCCCCCGGCTACCGGCTGGATCTGCGCGCCGAAGATGTCATTCTTATACTGCTCACCCTCTCATTTTTAGCGTCTCCTCAAGGCGTTCGGATAAGTCCGCCGCCCCCGGATTTTTTTGCCGGGGTTTCCAGGTCAGCCCGAGCGTTTTTGATTTATCTTTGGGTGTGCGCGCTATCCGTTTTCGCGGCTTTCCGGGCAGGGTCCGTTGATAAACCGCTGGTCAGCTTTCTTTATCTGCTCAAATGGACCGAGTATTTTCTTGTTTTTTCTCTGGCCGTTCACGCCTTCCAGAGCCGGCTGAAGATTGAAGCCGGAATCCGGATCTTTTGGGCGATCGGCCTCATGGCGGCCCTCTACGGTTTTTTCGAGCACTTTTTTCCTGTTGAAAAGGCTCTCTACCCGAATTATTACAGGCTTTTCGAGCGATTTCCCTTTCGCGGGGATGCCAACCACATGGGTGGTTTTCTCGCGTTTTGGGTGTCCGTCGCCTGCGCGTTTTTTATCCGCGCGGAGTCTCGGGCCGCGCGGAGCCGTTTTTTGAGTCTTATTCTGCTCGGTTTTTTTCCTCTTTTGTGGACCTATTCCCGAAAGAGCTATCTGGCGCTCGGTGCGGGGGTCGCGGTTTTATTTTTTCTTGCCCGACGACGTCGCCGGGCGGTTCTGGGCCTTGGGGCTTTTTTTGTGCTTTTGGCGCTCTGCGGTCCCGCACGCGTGGCAGAACGGTTTCTTGATCTCAAGGAGGCGCTTGTTGAGCCCGATCCTTTCAGGTCTTCCTGGACTGCGGACCTTGAGGTCTGGAGAAAAGCGTTTTGGAATT
>JAHFHI010000231.1 GCA_023246995.1 Candidatus Omnitrophota bacterium | reverse complement strand
GTGAACGAATGCATCAGGAAACGGCCGTCATGGAAAACTTGCGCTTGAAAAAGGCCGCAGCCCGGAATTTCAGGAAAGGCAGGGCCGCGAGCGACGTGTAATGCCCGAGAGGAAGCAGGATTTTTTCCGGACGCCCGAGGGCTTCCCATAAATCCTGCTGATAGGAATAGCGCACGACATGGTCGAAGCGCGCGAGCACCATGAGCACGCTCTCGGAGCGGATTTTCGGGCAAAGCTCGAGCGGGTCGGGGCAGAAAATATTTTTCAAGGCCGCGCCGAGGGCTTGGCCCGAAAGCCCCGTTTGTTTAAAGGCCGCGGTCTGGTAGCTTTTCATCAGAGGATCCCGCGAGGTTACGAAGATTTCCGCCAGCTGGACTCCGCCGAGGGCAAAGACATGGCAGGCCAGCCGCGGTTCGCGCGCCGCCCAGAGCAGGTTGACGATCGCCCCGAAGCTGATGCCGAAGCTTGCCGTTCGAGCGGGATCGATTTCTTTAAAATTGAGGAGGGCGTCCAGGGCGGCTTGGTTCCGGGACGCGGCCGTCGCCAGATAATCCTGGATCTGCTCGAGGCCCTTCGAAGGGGTGAATTCGAAGATGGGCCGGTCAATCAGAGCGCAGGCAAATCCCTGGGAAGCGAAAAACCTGGCCAGGCGCATCTCGATAAAAAGATCCTGAAGAAAAAGAAGGCGCCCGAGAATCGGGGTCATGCAGATAAGTCCAAAGGGACCCGTACCTTCCGGCAGAAACAGATCCATGGGAGAAGGTGTGTCGAAATGCGTATGTTTGATCTTCATGGGTGCGGGGATGTTCTAACAAATGGGGCGCGTGAAATCAACTCTTCCGTGGGTTTAATTTGATTGGGGTCTAAAAGGTTTCCTTATATAATGCCGCCATGTCGCAATCGGGCGGACCCGGACTTGAAAAAACGCTCGGCCTTTTTGCGCTGGTCGCCTATGGGGTGGGCGACACCCTTGGAGCCGGCATCTACGCGCTCCTCGGCAAAGTGGCCGACATCGTGGGATGCGCCTACTGGCTGTCGTTTTTAGCGGCGCTTGTGGCCGCAGGACTTACCGCGCTGACCTATGCGGAGCTCGTATCCCGCTATCCGCATGCCGCGGGCGAAGCCCACTACTCGTTCATGGCTTTTTCAAACGCCCGATTCTCCTACATTTTGGGATTTCTTGTGCTTATGTCCGGGGTGGTTTCCATGGCCACGGTCTCGCATGGGTTCGCGGGCTACCTGGAAGTTTTTCGGCCCGGCATTCCGCGGCCGGCTGTGATTTTTATTTTTTTCAGCGTCCTGGCCGCGATCACCCTGATCGGAATGCGGGAGTCCTCCGCCGTCAATATTTTCTGTACGATCGTGGAAGTTAGCGGGATTCTCGTGATTATTGCCGCGGGACTTCCGTTCCTGGCGAAAACAGACTTCACGGCATTTCAGCCGGGCCTTGAGACGGCAGGCCAGAAGGCCGGCGCGGTGCTGGGCGGGGCGGTCTTCGCTTTTTATGCCTTCATCGGTTTCGAAGACATGGTTAAGACAAGTGAGGAAACCCACGACCCGCAAAAGACGCTTCCGCGTGCCATGCTGATCAGTTTTGCCGTGATCGGCGTGCTCTATCTCCTGACCGCGTTTTCGGCCGTCGCGGTGCTCGGGCCCGGGCCGCTGGCTCAATCGAACGCGCCCCTCATGAGCGTGGTTGAAAAAGGCATGCCCGGTTTTCCGAGATGGCTTTTTACGATGATCGCCCTTTTTGCGGTTTCCAACACCGCGCTCGCGAATTTTATCATGAGCACCCGGCTTCTTTACGGCATGGCCCGCGACGGGCTCATGCCTCGCGCGCTTGAATCCATTCATCCGCGGTTCAGGACGCCGGACGCGGCGACGTTTCTGGTTTTCCTGATCGTTCTCGCCCTCGCCTTGACCGGCACGATCACCCGGCTTGCCGAGGCCACGGCTTTCCTGCTTCTCTTCTCTTTCTTTTCCATGAATACCACGCTGATCGTTCTGAAACTAAAAAAAGACACTTCTTCACCGCCCCCCGGTTTTCAAATTTCCATGCTCGTGCCGGTCTTAGGGGCTTTGGCGTGTCTTTCTCTGGGAGCTTATGTCTCAAATGCCGCGATTTTGAAAGTGGCGCTTCTCGCAGCCGCAGCCGTTATTCTCTACGAGTTCACCGCGCCTCTGCGCTGCAGAACCGGCCGGGAGCGCGTTTCGTGACGGACCTGATAAGCTTTGCCCGCGGGTTTTTGGCGCGGGTTTATGAGGAGCAGGACTTCAAGAACGTCGACGACAGGCTTCGCGCGAACCTCAAGAGTTTCCAAAGTGTGCCGAAAGAAAAGTTTGCGGCCGAGTTTTTGGCCGCCAAGCTGGCGCTGGCCTGCAGGGTTTGGGAAGAGTGCTGCCGGGAAGAGGGGCTTCAGGAGGAAGAGACCCAAAAGATTTTTTTGAAAATCGTGATGCAGTGTTTTCACTCCTCTGAGACCGTGACGATCGCGGAGGCTTTTAGCGAATACCTTTACGCCACCGACCTTGAGGGGGAAGCGAAGTTTTTCCCGGCCCTTATCGGGCGCCTTTTTACCCGCCTCGGCCTCGAGCGGCCAAAGGATTCGGATGCCGAAAAGGTTAGCATGGTCGGTGAGCTCGGGATGCTGGCCGCCCTTTTTGAAGGGATGAAAACTTTTTTCGGGAATGAATTTTTTGAGGTCTTAAGCGAGCATCGCCTGCGCGGGCTTTGGAATCCGAGCGAGGGCGATCCGCAGAGGGGGCGGACATGACAAAAAGAAGCAAAGATCACATGGTTTGGATCGATTGCGAAATGACGGGGCTTAATCCCGACAAGGAAAACATTATCGAGATCGCATCCCTTGTGACCGACGGCGATCTTCGGGTTGTTGGCGAAGGCCCGAACCTTGTCATCCATCAGCCCGAGGAATTGCTCTCAAAAATGGATGCCTGGAACCGAAAGCAGCACGGGAAATCAGGGCTGACGGACATGGTCCGCCGCTCCCGTATCTCTTTGAAAGAAGCCGAACGGCAAACGCTCAATTTCGTCAGGAAATACTGTCTTCGTAGAACCGCGCCGCTTTGCGGCAACGCCATTGATCACGACCGAAAATTCCTCATCCGTTATATGCCCAAGTTGAACGCGTACCTTCATTACCGGCATGTCGACGTAAGCTCAATCAAGGAGCTTGCCTCAAGGTGGTATCCCAAGGCCCGGCGCAGGTCTCCGGCCAAGAAGGACCGCCACCGTGCCCTTGCCGATATTCTGGAGTCCGTCGAAGAACTG
>JAHFHI010000230.1 GCA_023246995.1 Candidatus Omnitrophota bacterium | reverse complement strand
AATCAAGGCCGTAATAAAAGTCAGAATCGCGAAGAAAACCGGAAGCGGAAGCCCGAGAATCCAGAAAATCGTTCCCGCGACCACCGATTGGGTGAAGCTCGTTAAAAGCTGGCCCCGGATCACGGCGCCGAAGGTCTCATTGATTTTATGAAAAATAGCGGCTTTGTTTTTCTCTTCCAGAGGCGCAACCTGGTAAATGTAATCGTAGATCTGGCGGCCGTCCTTAAAAAATACGAAAAGCAAAAACAGCATAAAGCAGATATTGATGACCACGAAAAAAACGTTGCGGGTGATGGTGCCGGCCTGGGTCGCGGCGAAGTTGCCGATGTTGCGGGCCGAGGAGAGCAGCCACTGGGAGGCATGTTCCTTGACGAAAGTCCATTCGCCGAGGCGCTCCTCGGCATGGCGGATGAGCGCGGTCTGGCGGAACTGGTCAATCAGCGCTTCCAGCTGGCCCTGGCGTATATAGGTCAGCGTGGCCTGGTAGAGCTCGATAGCCTGGGCCGCGAGATTGACGACCAAAACGGACAGGGGCAGGATAACCGCGACGAAGACGACAAACGTCATGAGTGCCGCCGGAAGGGCATCATGACCCTTTAAGGTCTGCTTCAGCTTCTCATACATGGGATAAAAAGCGAAAGTGAGAATGGCTGACCAGAAAATAGCTTTAAAAAAAGGAAGGAAAAGCAAGCCGACTTGGTAGACAATAAAGACGAGCAGGATAAAAAAACAAACCGAGATAAATTGGGTCCGCGTCATGGAGTTAGTTTACCAGTTTATCCCCGCCCGGGAAAATAAAAATATCGGAAGGGGCATTTGGTCCCGGAGCGCTTTAGGGAAGGCCCGGGTCTGCCGATAAAAACTAGCCAGGAGGATTCTTATGTCCGGCCGAAAAATTTTACTCGTTGATGATGACCAGGACTTTTTGCAGCTCCTGGAGTTTGATCTCAAGAAACGCGGTTTTGATGTCGTCATGGCCGCCAATGGGGAAGACGGGCTTGAGAAAGCAAAAGCCGAAAAACCCGATCTCATTATTTTCGACATTAAAATGCCTAAAATGGACGGTTATACGTTTGTGCGCCGTCTGCGCAAAGATCCGGGTATGGAAGCGCTCCCTCTTATCGTTTTGACTTCTTATGAGCCGATGAAAGATATGTTCCAGCTTGAAGGCGTTCAGGATTATTTTGTGAAGACCATGGACATGGAAAGCCTTTTTAAACGGGTTGAAACCATCCTTCATGCACCTCCAAGCGGCGCATGAAGGAAGCAAACCGTCCAAGCTGCCTTGGTTTCATCAAGGCAGTTTCTTTCGCGCTTAAACAGTTCCGGCTTTACTCCGCGGCGCATCCGATTACCCAGCAGGCCCTCTCCCAGGTCAACCAGGAGCTTCAGAAGGTTTTCCTCAACACCAAGAAACTCCATCTCGGGTCCATGCGCAAGCTTTTAATCGTAAACGGTGAGATTATTTCCGAGAAAGATCTCGCCGCTTCCGATCTCGCCAAAGAGATCGACCGGTTGGGGCTTGAAGCGATTGTCCTGGAGGAGGGCTTGAGCCTTCCGGAACTCGTCTCTTTTTTAACGCTCATGGCGATGCGCAGCAAAAATCTTGAGGAAAAGGGCGGATTCAAAAAGTGTTTTTCGGAGGGAAGCTTCGCTCATATCCGGCTCGCCAGCGGAAAGTATCAGCTAGTTGACGAGCAAAATGCCGAGCCGGGAAAAAATCTATTGCCGCAAGGCGCGGCGGGCACGGGGGGGGCGGGGCTTCCTCCCGGCGGATTCGGACAAGGCCAGGAAAACGGCTTAGGTCTGGGCGTCGCCGCGGGAGGGGAGTTCGGGCTTTCCGGATCCGGTGATGGACAGGGCGGCGGTCCGGGACCGGGTTCAAAAGGCGGCGCGGACCCGGGAACTCTCCGGCCGCTTCCCAGCCTTCTTGAAGTCATCGACCGGATACGCGGGGAGGCGAGCGCCGGGAGCCGCCCAGCCACCCAGGGCGGCCTTGAAATGGACTGTGAGCGGTCTCTTAGCGAACTTGAAAAGCAGCCTGGCCAAATTGCCCAGAGGACTGTTGAGAGTGCCGCAGACCCGGCTGCCCTTGAAGCCGTTATTAGCAAAGTTGTCCAGCATTTGGTCGAGGGGCTGATCGGTTATCTGGCCGAGCAAGGCAAAGACATTACCCGCGCTCTTGAAAAGCTGGCAAGGGAACTTCAGCGGAGTATTCGAAGCGCGGCCGGCGAAGATCCGGGATGGACCGAAGTTGAAAAAAAAGTTCCCGGTATTTTTAAAAAAGCGGCTGACGATCTGCGTATCGAAATGCTGAAGCGGACATTTCAGAAAGACCCCGGCAATCACGCGGGACTCCAAAAGCTGGCGGAAAAGATTTTTAAAGAAGAGGAGACCCGTAAAAATTTAGGCCCAAGGCTTGAGGCCGGGCTTCGGGCGGCGGGAGCCCCGGCCGGGTTAGCGGGGAGTCTTTTTGGGAAGATGGCCGAGAAGGCCGGAAAGAAGAAAAAAAGAATTACCGTGAGCGTCGAGGAATACGAAAAGCTTAAGCGCGCGAGCGAACGCTTTGAAGAGGAACTCGAGGCCCGGGTAAGCCGAGAGCTGGCCGGATTCGAGCGCCAGAAAAAGCGCCTGAAGGATGAAAAAGAGCGCATGGACGCGGTGATCCATAACCTTGGCGAAGGGCTCCTTGTCGTGGACAAAGAGGGCCGTGTGGTGATCATGAATCCGGCCGCGGAACGGCTTCTTGGCGTCAAAGAGTCCGCTCAGAAGGGCAAGCCGGTCAAGGCGAGCCTCAAAGAAGAGCATCTCATGGCCATGACTTCCGGGCCTCTGCGTGAAAGCGAAGATGTCTCAAAAAAAGTTGAACTCATCAGCGTGAATGACCAGACCCGCCGGGTGCTTCAGGCCAGCACGGCGGTGATCGAAAATGAAGACGGAGAGCCGGTCGGGATGGTCTCGGTCCTAAGCGATGTCACGCGGCAAAAAGAGCTTGAGGACCTTAAAAATAAGTTTGTGGCCAACGTGTCTCATGAACTTCGTAATCCGATCCTGGCGATTCAAAAATCCCTGGCTCTTGTTGCCGATCAGGATGTCGGCGCCATCAATCCGGATCAGAAAAAATTTCTCGATATTGCCCAGCGCAATATGGGCCGGCTTGCACGGCTCATCAACGATCTCCTCGACCTTTCCAAACTCGAGGCGGGCAAAATGGTTTTGAAATGCGCGCCCACCGGGCTGGAAGACATGATCCGTCACGCGCTCGGCACTTTTGAAACCTGGGCGGGGGATAAAAAAATCAGGCTCGAGGCCAGATTTT
>JAHFHI010000229.1 GCA_023246995.1 Candidatus Omnitrophota bacterium | reverse complement strand
CATTATAGCCTGGATATTTTCTTTTTTCCGCCGCCTTGATTATTTAATTTTCGCCTACGGCTATGAGTTTGAGAAAGTTAAAACTAACCCGGTCGTGAGCGCCCTTTATCGGGCGATCTATAAACGGGCCAAAGGGATTATCACCTGCGGGGAAGAGGTTAAAAAACGTCTGGTCCGTTTCGGGGTGGCGGCCGAACGCATTACCGTGGTGCATCCGGCCGTCGATCTTTCTTATTATTACCCCTGCGAGGTTCCCGAGGTCTATAAAATTCAGCACGGTTTGGCGGGCCGCCGGATCCTTTTGAGTGTCGGGCGGCTTGTCGAGCGTAAAGGCCACGATTTGGTTCTTAAAGCGCTTCCGGCCGTGATCCGCCGGTTTCCGGATGTCCTTTACGGTATCGTGGGGGCGGGGGAATTTGAGGCAAATCTTCGCGCGAGGGTGCGCGAGGGCGGCCTGGAAAACCATGTGAAATTTATGGGGCGCCTTCCCGACGCGGATTTGCGGATGCTCTATAACGCCTGTGAATTTTTTATGATGCCGAGCCGCGAAGTCCATGCCGACGGCCATATCGAAGGCTTCGGGATTGTTTTTCTTGAAGCCAATGCCTGCGGTAAACCCGGTATCGGCGGAAATTCCGGCGGAGTTCCCGAAGCTCTTGCCCACGGGGTAAGCGGTTATCTGGTCGATCCGAGCACCCCAGAGGGGCTTCAAGCGCGGATGCTCGAGATGCTTGAAAACCCGGAAGAAACTCGCAGGCTTGGCAAGCGTGCCCAGGAGTGGGTTCGCGAAACTTTCAGCTGGGAGCGCTACGCGGCGCGGGTGCGTGAAATCATGAGCAGCGAGACGAGGTCTTCACGATGAAGCCTCGGGTGGTACTGCTCACGCGTTCCTGGCGGCCTTCGGGCGCGCTCATGGCCTGGAAACTGCTCAAGGCCTCCGGAGTGTCGCTGGAAGCGGTCATCGTGGAGAGCCGGGGCCGCATGGTGAAGGCATCGTCAAAGCCTCTTTGGAGCCGCCTTTGCGGTCTGGGATGGGATTTTATCCGGGCTAAAGGCCTTGAGACCCTGCGCATTCACGGTCATTACCTCTTACGACGTATTTTAGGGCGCCGGTTTCGAGGCGCCGGGTATTTTTCCATCGAAGAACTTGCCCTGGATTTTCCCGCTTTGAGGGTGATTCGTGTTGAAGATCACAATACGGAGGAGGTTCGAGATCTTTTAAAAGAAATGAGTCCCGACATCGGCGTCCTCACGAATACGCGCAGAATTGAACCCCGAATTCTTGAAGTGCCAAAGCACGGCTTTTTAAACCTTCACCTCTCGGAACTCCCGAAATACGCCGGACTTGATTCCATTTTTTGGGCCCTTTACCACGGGGAAGAAAAAATCGGAGCCACCGTCCACCGGGTGGTTCGGGAAATCGACAAAGGGGATATCGTGCTTCAGGGATCGGTCAGGGTCGCGGCCTTTGACGATGAGCAAAGCCTTTATGAAAAAGCGCTTTGGCTCGGCACCTCTCTGATGATCCGCGCCTTAGAGGATTGGGGGCGCGAGGGGAGGATTTCCTCGCATCCGCAGAAAACAGCGCAGGGTTCCTATTTTTCATGGCCTTCGGCCGCGGAGCGCCTGCGCTTGAAGCGGAGATGGAAGTCGGCTTTCGGCGCCTCGAGTCTGCGGGCTTCAAGCGAACTCCCGAGGATCTGCCATGTCATTACCCGCCTCATCCGGGGCGGCGCGCAGCTGAATACGCTTGCTACCGTCAAAGGCCTGGCGCGGGAAGGCTACCCGGTGGTTTTAATTACCGGGCCAACCTGGTCGGATGAAGGAGAATTGCTGACCGAAGCCCTTGAAGAAGGACTGGAGGTCAAAATTTCCAGGGACCTGGTTCGCGAAGTTTCACCCCTAAAGGATTTTTCGGCTGTCTTGAAGCTGGCCTCTTTTTTGCGCCGTCATCCCTGCGATATTCTTCACACGCATACCTCCAAGGCAGGCCTTTTGGGCCGCCTGGCGGCAGCCGCGCTGTGGGGCGGGGCCAGGCCGCTCGTCGTTCATACGCCGCACGGGCACGTTTTTCACAGCTATTTTTCTCCGTGGAAGGAGCAGTCATTTTTATGGATCGAGCGTTTCGCCGCTCTTCTGACCGACAAGCTGGTTGCGCTCACGGCGATCTGCCGCGACGAACATCTGAAGCTCGGTGTGGGGCTGGCGTCCCAGTGGACGGTCATCCCGAGCGGCATTGACGAGAAATCTTTTTTAGCCCGCGCTTTAAGAGTTTCACCCGCCCAAGTTTTCGAACAACTTGGCATTCCGGAGAGTTCGACCGTGATTGGTTTTGTGGGGCGGCTTGCTCCGGTCAAGGGGCCGCAGGTTTTGGTGGAGGCTCTTGGGATCTTAAAGTCATCAGGAGTTGATTTTCACGCTCTCTTTGTCGGAGACGGAGAGCTTCGAGCCAGACTGCAAACTCGCGCTCAAGAGCTCGGAGTGATGGATTCCTTGCGTATTACCGGTTACTTGAAGGATGTGGCGCCCTATCTTTCCGCGGTAAATATGCTGGTCGTCCCATCGCTTAATGAAGGCATGGGGCGCGTGATTGCAGAGGCCGGAATTCTGGCCAAGCCGGTCATAGCCTCCCGGATCGGCGGCATTCCGGACTTGATTGAGGACGGAAAAAGCGGAATTTTGGTCCCTGCCGGGGATGCGCCCGCGCTTGCCGGCGCGATTCGATCCATCCTGGCTTCCGGATCCCGTGCCGCGCAGATGGGGGAGGCGCTCAAAACCGGAATTTTGAGCGCCTTTACACAGGACCAAATGGTCGCTATGATTAAAAATCTCTATGCCGGGCTTATGCTCGGCCGCGGGTGGGCACGCTGGAGCGATCAACCGCAGCGCGAACTTGTGCATTAACTGGATGGGACGGGGAGATTCCATGAAGCCCAACCTTTTTTGCTTTGATCTGGAGGGTGTTTTTTTTCCGGAGATCTGGATTTCGGTCGCGAAGCGCTTTGGCGTGGAAAAGTTGCGCCTCACGACCAGGGATATCCCGGATTATGACAAGTTGATGCGCTACCGGATCGGGGTGCTGAAAGAGGAGTCGATCCGTCTGGCCGACATTCAGTCCGTGATCCGCGCCATGAAACCACTTTCCGGGGCGGCGGGTTTTTTAAAGAGTCTTCGCGCCGCATTTCCCGTGATTATTCTCTCGGACACCTTTTATCAGTTCGCCGGCCCGGTGATGGAAAAGCTGGGACACCCCGTGCTTTTTGCCAACACCCTCCAAGCGGATCGAAAAGGATTCATCTCCGGCTATGAGATCCGGCTCCAAGACGGGAAGAAAAAAGCCGTGCAGAT
>JAHFHI010000228.1 GCA_023246995.1 Candidatus Omnitrophota bacterium | reverse complement strand
CGATCGAACGGCCGTCCGGGTGCATTTCATAACTTAAATAAGTATTCATACTCACAAAGTCAACCCGCTGCATGCGCCCGTTAATGACCCGCTTGGTCTGGAGGCGGTTTTCAACGCCCAGGGTCACGATATTGGCGTCGTCGATGCGGTCCAGAGAATCAAAACGGCTTAGCTGCTCGTCGCTTACGGTCGAGGTCCAATTCCGGTATTCGACAAGCGGCTCGAGGATGTGGCGGATTCCGTTGATTTCAATCCCGGCCTTGTCGAAAGAAGCGTCAAAGGTTTTGTAATATTGGGTGCGCACGTCGAGCCCGCCCCCCCAAACGGTCCTCCAACGTTGATCCGGAGAATCTTTCTCGCGGCTATAAATCGTATTTCGAAAATTCAAAAAAGGCGTGAAATGAACCTGATTCCAGGTCTTGGGGGCGCTCCACTCATTGAACTGGTCAAAACGCAGGGCATTCTCGTGGATGCTGCTTCGGCCGAGCCGCGTGGCGAGATTCGCGAAGCTGGCTTGGCTTTCAAAGTAAAGCCATTTGGAAAAAAGCGGCTGGTTTTTCCAATCAAAACGGACCTCGGGAAGACGCTCGACCATGGATTCAAAGCTGTTCATGCGCTTCTCGGCATGGATCAGAAGACCGTAGCGCTCGGAATTTTTAGTCGCGGTCACAAACGATTGCGGTTCGATTTCTGCCCGGGATTCTTTCTCAAAGAAATCCTGCAAAAAAACCTCGTCCGCGAGCCGGTTGTAACGGAGAATCACGTTGGTGTAGGGATCGATATCCGTGCGGTGCAAAAGGGTGACGCGCCCGCGTTCACGGTCCTCAAGCTCGCTGAAGGGATTCTCGCCGCCCGGCGTAGGTGCCCGCTCATCCTGGGTCAGGTAGGTCTTGAGATGGCCCTGGGCTTTAGGCCCGAAGTCGTAGTCGAGATCGGCGCCGCCTCCCGCGCCCCTTTTAGAGCGCCAGTCGATGTGATATTTCCCCCAGACCTGTTCGGTCACGCTGAAACCCTTGCTTGTTTCAATATAAGCGCCGTGCCGGGAGTTGTATCCGGCATTGACGGCAAGCGGAAAATTCCGGCGCTGCTGCAGCGGAATCACAAGAAAGGGCCACCAAAAAACGGGCTTATTGAGCACGTAAATTTTGACGTTCCGCGCCACCATCTTGTCGTTGTCATAGACGGTGATCGTGCTTGCCCGGATGTCATAATGGGGTTTCTCGAGATCACAAGTGGAGATACGCCCTTCCTTGATCACCTTGACGCCCTTCTTCACCTGGGCAAGATCTTTACCCCTGATAAACCAGGGAAACGCGATGGTTCGGCCGTCGGGAAAACTGCCGGTCTGGTTGGCAAAATCAAAATAGATTTCATCGCCTTGCGCCACCGCTTTGCCGGCGCGAAAAACAATCACGTGGCCTTTGGCATAAACCTTCCGGGTTTCGGTCTCGACCTCCGCGTAATCGGCGGTGATATGCATATTCTCATAGCGCACGACCGCGTTCCCCCGCCCGATCACTTTCTTTTCATCTTTGACATACTCGAGCTGGTCGGCCACCGCATCCACTTTGGGGGCGCGCTTGGCATAAGGGTCCTCCACCGGAAGATCCTTGGGGGGGTTCTGGGTTTCTTCAGCCGCCGCGGGAAGGGTGAGAAAATTTATAGGGAGTAATACGAGGAGTAAAAGGGCTGCAAGCGGACGGGATTTCATGAACAGCGGATCATTGCCCCTGATGAACGGCAACCTGGTTGCGGCCTTCTTCTTTGGCCTGATAAAGAGCATCATCTGCCTTGCGGATGAGCTCTAACGCTATTTCTGGCACCTTGTTATCTCCCGCGCCGGGCAAGTCCGTTGATTCCGTGACGGCGGTTTGGGATTCTCCCGTCAGCATTCCCGCTGCGTCAGCCGGGAAAAGGGAAATACCGATACTGACCGTCACCTTCGTTTGATCATTAAATACTTTAAAATTGGTTCGGGCAATACTCGAACGAATACGTTCGGCAACCTCGAGGGCCTCAGTGCGACCCGCTTCCGGAATCACGGCTACAAACTCTTCCCCGCCGTAACGGCCGACCCGGTCCACTTTTCTGAGATTTTCCCTAAGCAATTGGGCCACTTGCTTTAACGTCGCATCGCCCGCAAGATGACCGTGAGAGTCATTATAGCGTTTGAAGTGATCGATGTCTAACATTAATACGGCAAGCGGGCGCGTATGTTTGAGCGATCGCGTGAGTTCTTCCTCAAATCGCTCCATAAAGTGCCTCCGGACAAAAACCCCGGTCAACCCGTCATGAATCGAAAGTTCGCGGACCGTTTCATAGAGTTGAATCTTTTTAACTTGCAGCGTCATATACGCCGCGAGCACTTCAAATTTGGCGAGATCATCCTCATGGGCTCCCTCAATGATAAGCCCCGCGGCAAAACGCCCCTCCATCATCAGGGGGAAAGTAAAGCTCTCGCGCTCCTGAAGCATTTTCCCCTGCTCCGCCGTCGTTTCAAGCCACCGAATCTCATCCGTTGACAGCGCTTTTAGGCCTTCCGATTCGAGGATATTCTGGTCTTCGACCGAAAAAACCCGGTGCACGGCAAGCGGTCCCGCGTGCGGTTTCTCTGAAAGCGCCAGAATCAGCCGCTTAAAAGGAATCTGCGGCATGACGCGGCGAAGGAGAATCTCGGCCATGGGTCCGTAACCCAGGGTGTCGTTAAAGTCGCGGGCGATCTCAAAAAGATCCAAAAGGCCGGCCACCTGTTTCTCCAGGTGATGCAGGCTTTCAAGCCGGGAACCGTGCTTTTGCTTGAGGGCTTCCAGCTCTTCACGGGAGGCCCTGGCCGCCGAGGTCTCCTTTGCGAGAAGGTCTTTCCACCGCCTCTTGTAGAAAAGAACCGCGGCGATAAAAATTCCCAGACCCGCCCCGAGCACCCCCATCTCGGCGTGCGGGTGACGGTAGAGATGATAGAGGTAAAAAAGGCCCGTGAAAGTAAGCGCCCCGAAAAATATTTTCGGCGCGGTTTCATCCAAAAGAATGAGAAACAGCGGCAGCAGCATGACCGGGAAAAGGACATAAAACGACAAAATAAGCTCGCTGCTTTCGGCGGCCACCACGGCCGCCAGGCTTAAAAGAAGCAGGATCAGGAGCCAGCGCTTAAACATATTTTATTGCGTCCTTCCCGTTTGGCCCGGTAAAGGGCCTGATCGGCTTTGGCCACAAGCGTTTCCATATCGAGAGCGTCGTCGGGCAAGTTCGCAACTCCGATCGAAACGGTCATCGTGATGCGCACCCTTCGGATCGCGAAGACATGGCTTTCCACTCTCCTCCGGACCCGTTCGGCCAAGGCCGCGGCCTCGGCTTTCCCG
>JAHFHI010000227.1 GCA_023246995.1 Candidatus Omnitrophota bacterium | reverse complement strand
ATGATTATTTGCGCCGAGACCGAGGACTGAGCCCAAATACGATCTTAGCTTATCGGGACGCCTTAAAGCTGTTTCTTGTATTCGCGGCGGCCTTCCAGAATAAATCCGTTTCGAGATTAGTCTTGGAAGATCTTGATGCAGATACGGTTTTGGCCTTCCTCAAGGAGATTGAACATAAGCGGAAAAATTCCGCAGTCACCAGAAACTTACGCCTTGCCGCATTGTGGTAGCGGCGGTTTGAAAGTGTACCAAAGCGGGCGGTATTGGCTGTACCAGCGGCGGGTTGAAAGTAGGGCGGGGGCTATTTGCGACGGAGAAAGGGGGATCTGTCTTCCTTAATAAACGGCCGAGAGAAATCCCGGACAGCGGTGATACGTCAGCGCGTCGTAGTCGTGAAGAAAGTTTTTTGATTTAAGGTTTTAGTCGTTGTCTGTGGGTTTCGCGATAGCTTTTTCCCTCCAGGTGAAAGACCTCGGATCGTTCGGCGAGGCGGTCAATGACGGCGTGAGCCATGGCGTCATTATGAAAAGTCTGGTTCCATTCTCCGAAGGGCTTGTTGGTGGTGACGGCGGTGGAGCGCCGGGCCTCATAGCGCTGGGAGAGGATTTGGAAGACCAGGTTGCTTTCCGGCTCACGGAGCACCATGTAGCCGATCTCATCCAAAATCAGAAGTGCCGGATTCGTGTATTCCAGCATCGCTTTTTTAAGGGCGCCGGTCGCTTCGGCGGTGAGCAGATCCAGGGCCATGGAGCTCAGAGTGGTGAATCGCACCCGCCGTCCTTTTTGACAGAGGCTCCAGCCGAGGGCGCGTGCCAGGTGGGTTTTGCCCAACCCTGAGGTGCCGACGAAAAGCACGGATAACCCTTGCTGGCTGATGTCGGCCTCAAGAAGTTTGAGGTAACGGTTTTTGATTTTGAGGGTGGAAGGATTGAAGCCAAAATCAAAAGTCTCGGGCGTCTGAATCTGGCCGAATTTCGCTTCACGGATGCGGTATTGGACATTGCGCTCTCTGCGGCTTGAGCGCTCGGCTTCGGCCAAACTCATGAGGACTTGGATAATGGCCTCGCGTTCCTGGGGATGGCGGTTGATCGCCTCCTCCAAGTTTTCCGAAAAACCATGGAGTCTGATTTCAGTCAGTAGCTCTTTAAGGGTTTGCATCGGGACATTCTCCTTCCTCACAATGAAATAGAAGCGAATCATAAGCTCTCAAATCCGGCGTTTGGGGAGGCAGGAGGAGGCGCGGATCGGAGAGCTTTAAGGGAGCCGGATGGGAAGCCGGATTTTCTGATTGTTCAAGGAGCCGCTCGAGATGATCGCTTCCCACAATGCCGAGTTCTAAAGCACGGCCGATGATTTGCTCGACCGCCTCCGCGCCGTAGATCGTGATCAAAGTCATCAGCCGGGCAAGCTCGGTTCGAAGCGAGCGGGTTTGGGCCCCGAGAAATCCCAGATAGCGGGTCGCATGAGGGCCCAGGGCTTTGACCGCTTCGATCTCCGAGTGAGGAGAAGCGCCGGGCTTGGTTTCCTTGAGTCCTTCCTCATGTTGAGGATTCGTGATGGCCTGATTTTTCTGCCACGATCTCGGGTGAGTGGTAATCCGCTTGGCTCCCAGAGAAAGGCTCAAGCGGTGGTCATCGGCCCGAAGGGTCAGCATTCTGCCGCTCAAACGCCACGGCACGGAATAGTCGTTGGCATCGAAGGAGACACGGAATTGAGGCGAGACCTTCAGGCTGCGGACTTCATCAGTCTCAAAGCCTTCTCTCCAAGGCCTAAGATGCGTTTTTTCTTCGCCCCAAACAAGCTCCGGGATTTTTCGGGTCGCCGCGTGAAGGCGTTTGTTGGCAAACTGATCTCGCCATTCAAAGGCCTGGCCGTTGATATTGCCAGTGTCTTGAGGGGACCGGCCGGGCCAGAAATTGTAACGGATGTATTTGACGCCGTCCTCGACACGGCCTTTTTCGTGGCCCGCCGCAAGGTTACAGGCTACGGGTTTGAAACCGTGAAAGCCGGAGTAGGCAAGAAACCGGGGATTGAAGCGCACGAGCTTGTGTTTTCGTTCCGCGACCGCGGTCGCAAGGTTGTCGTACCAAATTTCCTGCGGGATGCCGCCGAAGAAATGAAACGCATTCTCATGACGCCGGAGGAAACTTTCAAGACAAGCCGAAAGCGTGAATTCCAGATAAAGTATCCGCGACCAGCAAAGCACCATCACAAAGCACCAGAGTTTGCGGCCCCACCCAAATGGATCCCCGAAATCCCCCCAATCCACCTGCGCTGCCTGCCCCGGAAGAAATTCAAGCGATAGGTAAGCCTTTGGCTCGGACTCGGGACGCGAGGTCCTGAGATAATCCTTCAGGATCGTCAGCCCACCTTTGTAACCGGCAAGCCTGAGCTTCTGGAGCACATTGACTGCCGAGCGCGCCGCGTCTTCTCGCAATAGCGTCTCAATGCGCTCGTAAAAAGGGGAAAGGATCGAAGGACGCAGGCCTTCCTTCGAGCGCACCAGGTGCACGTTACGGCGCGCAATCAAAGCGGCCACACTCTGGCGGTGAATGCCCAGCCTCGAAGCGATCCGGCGTTGGCTGAGCTTCTCGGTGAAATAAAGCCGTAAGACTTCCGCTTGCGTGGCAGGGTCGAGCATGCCGGAAAAGATAACCGCAAAAACGCCTCCGATCCAACTCGACTTGTATCTCACGGCCCCTGCGTTGGCACCCCGTCCACCCAGAAGGCCCGTCCCACCTGCGTCACACGCAATGTCTGTGCTTGTATCTCACCCAGTCGCAAGTTGCACCGCAGGTGGAGACGCATTGATTTGATTGGGGTTTCCGGGGTGCTCTCGACTTGTATCTCACCGCGCTTTTTCGACCGTCGGGCCTTTTGATAACCCGGGTGCGCTTCACGCCAGGCTTTCACGTACGGATACCGGTCCCGGAAGTAGTCGGGATTCTGGCGCCGCCAGACCTTATCCCGCATTCTTTTGTACTTCTTGCGGCACTCCGGCCCGCAGCACTTCTGCCGCTTGCCCACGCGCGCGTCCGGCTCAAAAAACCGCCCGCAAGACACACACCTCTTCCCATGAAACATGTCAAGCTGAGTTGTCATAAAAAGAAGTTTAACGGAGAGAAAAACGCAGAACTTGGATGAGACCTACTCCTAGCACAACCATTTCCTCAAATCAAAAAAAATAAAACCCAAAAACCCCGGTACACCCATGGCCGCCCTCACCGCCCGCTTTGGTACACTTTCAAACCGCCGCTACCATTTTTTGTGACCGGAGAAAAAAAGAAGACGGTTCATATCAATCCCCATTGCCCCTTGTGTGATGTCAATTCCGCAAAGATTTATACCCGCGATCAT
>JAHFHI010000226.1 GCA_023246995.1 Candidatus Omnitrophota bacterium | reverse complement strand
CAAAGAAAAAGTGTTGGGAAGCTATCTTGAAAAAGCCGAACTCACGGGCGCGCAGATGGCGGGAATTTTCAGTGCATCGGGAACTTATGCGGGCATTGAGGATTGGGACCTCTATGAAGAAAATTACCTGGCTTTCCTGCGGGCCACGGAAGCCGCCAAAAACGCTGCGAAAGTCTTTAAGGTTTTACGTCAAGACTGGGATCGTAAGCGGGATAGAATTTATTCTCCGGAGCTCAAGCTCTTTCACGAAAAACGCGAGGCCTTTGAAAGCGAAAGCGCCCAGCTCGCGGAATTTTTAGGAGCGCTCGATCGGTGGCTTGATTTTAGAGCTCGGCCCGAACTGAAAACAAAATACCCTGATCTCGCCAAGCTGGTGATGTCCATGGAACCTGTGCGTGAAAACGACCGGGAGTCTTTGGAACGCTCCATCCGGCGTTTTGCCGCGGCCTTTGCCGGGCGCCACGGCGCAAGGCTTTCCAATCGTGAGCGCAGGGATTTTAACGCCGCGCATCAGGCATTTCTTTCCGGAGAGCTCGCCCCGGCCGCGTTTCTAAAAAACCTTTTAGAAAAAAATCATGTCCTCGGGCTGCATCCCCGGCTGAATCCCATGATGCAAAGGCTTCTTCAGGAGGCCGAGACGCTTGGCACGCTCAAAGGGACACGGCTTTTCGATGAATTAAAAACCGCTTCGGATGAAATCGAGGCCCGGCTTGCCGTCAGTCCGGCCGAGCGGGATCTGGCTGCGCGATATAAGCGCCTCCGAGTTCTTGAGCGCCTTGCCAGCCTTGAGCTCACTCGCGAGGATCTCGGGGCGTATCAAAAGGCCCCGGAGGAATATCTTTCTTTTTTGGGGGATAAAAGAAAAGCGCTCGAACCTGCTCTGGATTTTTACCGGGTCGCGCTCAAGCGCGACGAAACTTTCCACCGAAATCTAAAAAAACTCATGCGCGCGGAGGGCGCGCGTTCGGCCGTGATGGTGGCCGGAGGGTTTCACACCGAAGGCCTTCAGGAGAATCTGGCGAAGGACGGTTTTTCCTACGCGGTGGTTACGCCCAGGATCGGATCCCTTGCGGGGCACGAGCATTATCGGGCGGTGATGAATGGAAAAATTTCCTACGCTTCCGAACTGCGGGCCACTTTTTATGACGGTTTCACGAAACACGCGACGCGCGCGCTTGTAAGCGCGCAGGACGGGCCGTCTTTCGCGCGCAGCCTCAAGCTGTGGCGTGACGAGATCCTTCGCGAACTCGCCCGCCATGGAAGACTCGCTCGCAGCCCGGAATACACCCGTTATGTGGATCTTCTCTTTAAGCTCTATCACGACCGGTATGGTTCCGGGGCGATGCCTTCGAAAGAAGCGCTTCTGGCCGCGGTTGACGAAGAGCTCGGGCGAGTGCGCGATCAGGCCGGCCGGCGGCTCTGGCGGGAATTTCAGGGTAAAGTTGATCGCCTGACATCAGGTCTTAAAATCCTGATCGCCCAAAAGCGGCTGAACTCCGGGAATGTGGAAGCGCTAGCCGGGGATTTGAGGACGGCGGCGCTAAAATCCGGCCTTTCAACCCATCTGGCCAATACCATTCCGAATCTTAAATTCATCGGCATTGAGGCGGCGCGCGGGGACGGACGCAAACTCTCGGACATTTACGAACGCATGGCGAGCCAGGCCGCTAAACTTCCTGCCGCGCCCCGGGAAGATTTTTTGGCCGTTTTAAGGAGTCCGCCCGGTTCGGCCTCGGCCGGCACTTTGCTCAAACTGGCGGGCCAAACCCTTTCCGACCGGGGCCGTGATTTTGAAAAAGCGGCGGTGTCGAATCCGGAATTCAAGCCCGCGCGGCCGGCGCTTTCGGATTTAAGGCCGGCCGTAGACCATTTTGTCTCGTCTCTTGCCGGCAATTTGGGGCAGGCGCCCGAAGCCGTCCGCCGTGAGCTTGCCCGCACCCTCGCCCGTGATTTGAAAGCGCGCCCGGAAGTGCCCCTGAATCGGGAAGTTCCCGCGCCTCCGGCCTCGGTGACGCGCTCCGAAGTCCGGGCAAAGAGTTTCCGGGCGGCTGAAAACATTTTGAGGGAGGTTGCCGGAAAAATTCCGGACACGGCGGGCCTAACGGATTTTGAAAATCTTTTAGACCGGCTGGAGAATGCCCGGCAAAATCTTCCCAAGCGGAAAAGTTTGAAAAATGAAAAGCAGCAGGAACGCTATGCCGGAGTTCTGGAGCGGATCAACGAACTACGCGGGCAGGTGCTGCGGGCTTACAACCAATGGCTTGATCAGCAAAGGCCCGACAGGAAGTCCCGCTCCGAAGTCCGCTCCTCCGGCGGGGATTCCGCCCGGTTTGAGGTTTTGGAAGTTGCGGACTCTTCGGAATACGGACGTCTGGCAAGGAGGGCCTCTCGCCTCGCCGAAAGCACCCAGGATGAGGAGACGCAGCTCCAATTGCAATGGATTCAGGATATCCTCGCCGTACATCCGGAACGTGTCCAGCGTTTGTGGTATCTGCGGGATCAGACGCGCGGAATTTCGGGGTTCCGCGTGATTCAGGAGGGTACGCAGCCCTGGATCAAGGTGCCCCTGCTTGCTCGGATTCACGCGGCCGGCGAAAGTTTTCGCGCCGGCAGCTTTGTGGTCGCCGAGCATCTCCAGGGCCGCGGCGCCGGAACCCGGCTCATAGAGGAGAGCCTGCGCTATCTTCAGGCCCTTCCCGAAGAGCAAAAAATCCGTTATTACCTGGCTGACGTGTCGCTTAAAAACTGGGCATCTCTGGCGGCCATTTACCGGGCCGCGCAAAATCTGGGCCTCAAGGTTTACGGGCCGGTTCGGCTCGCACCCGAATTCGGCGGGTACCTGGTGGATTTGTTCCCCGCAAAAGCGCACGCGCCGGAAATTGCTTCTCAAATCGCTCCGCTCGAAATGACGGGAAATTTTAAAGAGGTGCAGGCTAGAGTGATGGATCCCAAATACGGCTTGATTTCCCCGGACTCCCCGGAGGACGCGCCGCCCTCCGGCGCAAGCCCGGCAGGACGTTCGGAAGTTCGCACGCAGGAAGGCTTGACCTTATTCAGCTCTGAAGAGATTAAGGTTATGCAGGAGCGAGGCCGGATGCTTCAGGCGCTTTTTCCGCTTTTGAGCCCTGAAGCCCGGCGCGTGATTCTTTACCCGACCGTGCTTTCCGTTTTTATGGGTATCAAACCCGGTTATCTAAGAATCACCAGCCCCGAAAACGGTGTTGATGAGCCCGACCCGCTTGTGCTCGGGCAGGAGCTAGCCCGGATTTCCCAAAACTGGCAGAACCCGGATGTTCCGGACCCTTGGAAGAATCTTGGCTTCAGCTTCCGGAGCGATCACATGTTTTCTAAAGAACTGCTGGCGCTCAATATGATCCGGCACTCGG
>JAHFHI010000014.1 GCA_023246995.1 Candidatus Omnitrophota bacterium | reverse complement strand
AGGGCTTGCCGTCTTCGTGGAAATTTCCAGCGCTTCAAGCGCTGCGGCGGCAAGATGGCTCTCTGCGGTCTTAGCCCCGCGGTTAAAAGTATCTTTCAGATCTCGCGGCTTGATTCGCTTTTCAAACTTGCCGCCTCGCGCGACGAAGCCGCCGCGCTACTGGCCTCTTAAAGATCCGAGCTGACGGTTTCCGGAGATTTCCGGTCGATTAGAATATCGCGGGGCTTTGCGCCCTGCGCGGGCCCGATGACGCCATCGGCTTCCATTTGATCAATGATGCGCGCGGCGCGAGTGTAGCCAAGCCGCAGGCGCCTTTGCAGGTTGGAGGTTGAGGCTTGGCCGGTTTCGAGCACGATCGCCACGGCTTCATCAAAGAGCTCGTCTTTCTCCATCACCCCACCCGCGCTCTTGCCTTCTTGGGCCGAAAAAATCTCGGAATGATATTCGGGTTTTGCCTGCTGGGAAACAAACTTCACGACGGCATTGATTTCCTCATCCACGATAAACGATGCCTGCCCGCGGATCGGCTTTTCGGCCCCCGGCTGCATGAAAAGCATGTCGCCTTTGCCGATCAGCTTGTCGGCGCCGGACGTGTCGAGCACGGTCCGGGAATCCACCTTGGAAGCGACCTTAAAAGAAATCCGGGCCGGAAAGTTGGCCTTGATGACGCCTGTGATCACATCCACCGAAGGCCGCTGGGTGGCCAGAATCAAGTGAATGCCGACCGCCCGAGAAAGCTGGGCAAGCCTTGTAATGGCGCCCTCGACCTTGTCCTGGGCGACCATCATGAGGTCGGCCAATTCATCGATAATGATTACGATATAGGGCAGTCTGGCCGGCACCACATTCGGGGACTCTGCCTCCTGAATTTCAACCAGAGACTCCTCCGAAATCGTCCGTGAATTAAACGCCTGAATATTACGCACCCCCACCGTGGCAAAAAGCTTGTAACGGTTTTCCATTTCAAGGACAACCCAGTTGAGCGTATGGGCCGCTTTTTTAACGTCGGTTACGACCGGCGTCAGCATATGCGGAATTTTATTGTAAACCGCAAGCTCGACCATCTTGGGGTCAATCATGACAAGCTTGAGTTCATCCGGGGAGCAGCCGTGAAGAAAGCCGGTAATGATCGAGTTCACGCAAACCGTCTTGCCGCTTCCCGTGGTTCCTGCGATTAAAAGATGCGGCATGGAAGTCAGATCCGCCAAAAGCGGCTTCCCGCTCGTGTCTTTACCCAAGCAAAGCGGCAGCGCGTATTTTTTGCTTCTAAAAATCGATGACTCTACGAGCTCCCGGAGATACACAACGTTGGCAACAGAATTGGGGACCTCCACGCCCACCGCCGACTTGCCAGGAATCGGAATAATCAGGCGAACGCTTGCGGCCTTGAGGGCGAGGGCAATATCGTCGGAAAGCGCGGCAATCGAGTTCACCTTGACTCCGGGGGCGGGTAAAATTTCGTAGCGGGTGATGACCGGGCCCTGCTCCACTTCGACCACCTTGACTTCAATGCCGAACTCCGCGAGCGTGTCTTCGAGGATCTTGGAATTGCCCTGAAGATTATCCAAAGGCGCGGCGCCGAGCTGGGGCCTTTTCAAAAGATCAATCGGGGGAAATGCATAGTCGCTTGATCGCGCCTTGGTGGCAATCACGCCTTCAAAATGAGCCGGCGGCGCTTCCGGGGCTCCGGCCTTTTCCTGCGGCTGGCTGCGTGCCGGTTGAAGCTTGGCCGCTTCCCGGGCCGCTTCTTCTTTCAAAGCCTCGGCGGCTTTCAAAATTTTTTCGTTCGCGTCTTTCCCGCGCGACGATTCGCGCGCTGGAAGCGGCGCTTTTTCCTGTGTTTTTTCTGGAGCTTCGGGGATGTCGGGACGGTACTGTTTCACTTTAATGGGAATTTGCTGAAGGGCTGTCGTGAAATTTTCCGTCTTTTCCTTGACGGGCTTCAGTTTAAGCGGAACTTCCGGGCGAAGCGGCGCGCTCTTTTCAGGCTTTCGGTTCCCCCCGAAAGAAGGCTTGAAAAAAAAGATTTTTCCAAAAACCCGGAGAAGCTCGACCCAAGAGCCGACCATCTTTTGGCCGGTTTTGAGCATCCTTTTAACCAGGGGGTAGATCAAAAAATCCGTCGCCAGAAGCACCGCGAGCAAGAGACACGACCCGGCCAGAATATAGCTGCCGAGCCTTCCGAAATATTTCAGAAGATGGGAGCCTACAAGATACCCGATCGCCCCGGCCTGCTCGAAACGCGCGGCCTCCGGGACAGACACGGCCACAATCGTAGAAGCGGAAAACAAAGCCGTTGCGAGCCCGGCAAATTTCAGAAATCTCCGTTCCGGAACTCTCTGCAAGAAAAAACACACGGCCCAGAGCAAAAAAAGAAGCGGGATCAAAAGCGCGCTCACGCCGAAGGTCATAAAAAGGCCGAAGGCCAGATAGGCGCCGATCAGCCCGGTCACGTTGTGGCCGGGATTTAGAGGGTGGGAGGTATAAAAAGCCAGATCTTCGGGATGAAAAAAAACCAGGCTCGCGAGGCTGAAGAGGCCCAGGAGCAGGCAAAAGATACCCCAAATTTCATTGATGCGTTCTTTGCGCATTAAGAAAGGATCCTAAAAAACGCGCTCCTGACTCGGAGAAAATTCCGGAAAGGCAAACCGGGGCTTGGTCTTAATTAAATACCGGTATGCCCGAATCCCCCTTCAGAGCGCTTGGTGATGGTCAGATTATCGGCCTCAACCAGGTTTGCCTTAACCACGGAAGCAGCAACGGCCTGGGCAATTCGCATCCCCCGCTCAACCCGGAAAGACTCCTGGCCGAGGTTCACCATGATAATCTTGACCTCTCCCCGGTAGTCGCTGTCGATCGTGCCCGGCGTGTTCAAAAGCGTAATGCCGTGCTTTAGGGCAAGCCCGCTTCTCGGGCGGATCTGAACCTCAAAACCCTGCGGGATCTCCATGGAAAGGCCGGTAGGAATAAGCGCCCGCATCCCGGGCTCAAGCGTGACCGGCTCAAGGCAGGCCGCCACAAGGTCGAATCCGCTGGCGCCGTGAGTTTGATAATCCGGAAGGCTCAAGCCTTCGAAATGGGGAAAGGTTTTAAGGAGAATTTCAGTTTGCTGCACGATTAAAATTTAACGAGAGCTTACAGGAGGAATGGCGCCCTGGTATTTTGACGCCCCCTCCACTCGCCTTTCGTAAAGATTGAGAGGCCCAAGTCTTAGCGCCTGGAGCGCTCGCGGCCTCCGCGATCGCGTCCGCGCGGAGCCGATTCCGAAACCACATCACGCTCGGCATCCGGGGGAAGCATCGGCCAGCCGCCTTCCTTGGCCTGTTTGATACTAAGGCTGATCTTGCCGTTGTCGTCAATGCCCACGACCTTCACGGGAACCTCATCTCCGACCCGGAGATAATCGGCCACATTCTTGACATAGCCTTCCGAAACTTCGGAGACATGGCAAAGCCCGTCAAGCCCGGGGAGGATCTCACAAAAAGCGCCGAAATTCATAAGCTTGCGCACTTTGCCCTGATAAATTTTCCCGATTTCAGCCTCGGCGCATACCGCCTGAATCCTGCGGATGGCCTCTTCGCTTGAACCGGAGTCGATCGAAGACACAAAAACCCGGCCGTCGTCCTCGATATCGATTTTAGCGCCGGTCTCTTCGACGATCTTCTTGATATTTTTTCCGCCCGGACCGATAAGCGCCCCGATTTTCTCGGGATTGATATGGAGCGTGGTAATGCGCGGGGCATAAGCCGAAAGCTCTTTAGGCGTTGAAATGGTGCCCTGGATAATATCCAGAATGTAGAGTCTTCCTTCAAGGGCCTGCTGAAAAGCCTGCTTGAGCATTTCCCCGGTCACACCGCTGATCTTAAGGTCCATCTGAATGGCCGTGACCCCCTTGCGCGTGCCCGCCACCTTGAAATCCATATCGCCGTGATGATCCTCACTGCCTGCAATGTCGGACAAAACCTGCCAGCGAGCTCCCTTGGTCACCAGACCGAGGGCCACCCCCGCCACAGGGGCTTTGATCGGAACCCCGGCATCCATGAGGGCGAGCGTTCCGCCGCAAACCGTGGCCATAGAGCTTGAGCCGTTGGATTCCAAAATATCCGAAACCAGACGAACGGTGTAGGGAAATTCCTCCTGGGACGGGATCACCGCGAAAAGCGCACGCTCAGCAAGAGCCCCATGTCCGATTTCGCGGCGGCCGGGGCCGCGGTTAGGCCCAACCTCGCCGACGCTAAAAGGCGGAAAGTTGTAGTGAAGCATGAAAGCTTTGGAGACTTCGCCTTCGAGAGAATCAATCCTCTGCTCATCATCGCCGGTGCCAAGCGTTGCCACCGAAAGGCTCTGGGTTTGGCCGCGCGTAAAAAGCGCGGAGCCGTGAGTCCTGGGCAGAACCCCAATTTCACAGGTAATCGGGCGAATATCCTTAAAACCTCTTGAGTCGAGGCGTTTTCCTTTTTCAAGCACATACTCGCGAAGCTTCTCGTTTTCAAGGCGCTCAAAAAACATCTTGAGATAACCTTCCTTGAAATCCGGAAATGCCGTCTGGAGTTCTTTACTGATCTTTTTATAGAGCTGGCGGGTTTCCTCTTCGCGGTCTTCCTTGTGCGGTAAAAGATAGATGCGTTCGAGCTGGCCGTCGGTCATCTCGCGCAGGCGCTTCGAAATTTCTTCGGGGATCTCAATCTTGACGACTTCCTGCTTTTTCCTGCCGACTTTGGAGCGAAGTTCCTGCTGGAAAGCAATCAGCTTGCGGATCTCCTGATGGGCTAAGTCAATGGCCTCAAGAACCTTGGCTTCGGATATTTCCTTGGCTCCGCCTTCAAGCATCACAACCCGGTCCCGTGTGGCCGCGACCACAAGATCGAGATCGCTTCTCTCAATATCATTCACCGCCGGGTTCACGACAAAAGCTCCGTCCAGAAGGGCGATCCTCACGGCCCCGAGCGGATTATCAAAGGGAATGTCCGAGATGAGGAGCGCGGCGGAAGCCCCGGTCATAGCCAACATGTCCGCCGTATTTTCCCCGTCCACGGAAAGAACCGTCACCATGATCTGGGTTTCCTTGCGGTAATCTTCCGGGAAAAGGGGGCGAAGCGGCCTGTCGATCAAACGAGAGGTTAAAATTTCTTTTTCCGTAGGCCGTCCTTCGCGCTTGAAATAGCCCCCGGGGATTCTCCCCGCGGCGTAGGTACGCTCCCGGTAATCTACCATGAGCGGGAAAAAATCTTTCTTTTCATCGGCTTCCCGTGCCGCCACGACGGTGGCTAAAATGACCGTCCCGCCGCATTGGACGGTGACGGAGCCATGGGCCTGCTTGGCCATACGGCCGGTTTCAATCACAATTTCACGATTTCCAACTTGGGCTTTAATGGTTTCAATGCTCATGTTCAGAGATTCCTCGGGAAAGGTTCCGTGCCAAGCACGGAACAGATTTATTTTCTTAGGTCAAGACTGGTGATAAGTGCGCGGTAGCGTTCCGGATCCATTTCATTCAGATAGTTTAAAAGCCTTTTACGCTGGCCGACAAGCTTCAAAAGACCGTAACGGGAGTGATGATCTTTGACATGATGTTTGAAATGGCCGGAAAGGCCGTTGATACGCTCGGTTATAAGGGCAACCTGGACTTCCACCGAACCGGTGTCATGTTTTTCGCGTTTATACTTTAAAATAACACTTTTCTTTTTTTCTGCGGCAAGCGGCATACGACTGTCTAACTCCTTAATTTATTTGAATTTACGGTATTTTAGCCAAGGAGTATAGCTTTGATTCAACTCCTTGTAAAGGAGTTCTTTTGGCTCCCCTCAAGGCTTTCGCGGCACCCGAAAAAATGCCGGGCCTCGGCAATATCCAGGCCGATTTGACGCTTCAGGGCCTCAGTGTCCTGGAATTTCTCTTCCGGTCTCAACCGGGAAAACAAGGCGACCTCAAGCTGTTTTCCATAGAGATCCCCTTTAAAATCCAGGAGATGCACCTCAAGAACCGGCCCGGCCTTGGGCTCCTTGAAGGTCGGCCGAAGCCCAAAATTCAAAAGCCCGCGCATCCACGATACGGCGGGCTTGAAACTCACGGCTTCCGCCAAGCCGGTTTCCCGCCTTTCAAGACAAAACTCCCGGACCAGAACCGGATAGACCCCATAAGGCGGCAGGGTCTCAACCTCTGTTTGCAAATTGGCGGTCGGAAACCCGATCTGGCGGCCAAGCCCGCGGCCTTTAATGACCTGCCCGAGAAAACTGAAAGGCCGGCCGAGGCAGGCGGCCGCGTCTTTAAGATCCCCGTCTTCCACGAGCCTGCGAATTCGTGAGCTTGAGATATCCTCTCCGTTTTGGCTCACCGGAGGAAGCTCCTCATAGGCAAAATCAAGCCGCGCAGCCAACGCAGCCATAAGCGCAGCATCTCCGCTCCGGCCGCGGCCAAAGCGGGCGTTATAACCCAAAACAATCCGTTTCGCCCCAAGACGCCCGATCATGACGTCTTTGACAAAAACTTCGGGTTCCAGAGACGCGAACTCCGGGCTGAAGGAAACCATGCAGCAGAGTTCAATCCCGGACTCGGCCAGCATGGCCAGTTTGTGCTCCAGGGCCATGAGCCGCAGAGGTTTGGCTTCAGGCCTTAGGATGCCTTGCGGATGTTCGGCAAATGTCAGGACCGATGCAACCCTGTTTTCTTCCCGTGCGCGGGAAACGATCCGGGCCAGAATGTCCTGATGCCCCTTGTGAAGGCCGTCAAAATTTCCGAGCCCAAGAACCGACGGTCCCTGGGTCTTGGGGTTAAGGCTTTGGAGATCCCTGAAAATGAGCATGTTGGGGGATGAGGGTGCTCAGGCTCAAGACTTTCGGACGGAGTTCCTTGATGGTCCATTCGCGCAGCGTATCAACCGTCACGCTATCGGAAAGCCTGAAAGGCCCGCTTCTTAGCCGGCGCAGTTCGGCAAGCGTGGCATAGCAGCCCAAGGCTTCCCCCAAATCATGGATGAGGGTCCGCAGATAAGTGCCCTTGGAAACCCGCGCAGACAAAGCAACCCTGGCGTTTTCCTTGCCTTCAATAAGGAGTTCATAGACCGTGACCTGGCGGCCTTCGCGGGGAACTTCAATCCCCTGCCGGGCAAGCTGATAAAGCCGCACGCCCTGATGTTTGAGCGCGGAAACCATGGGCGGCACCTGCATAATTTCCCCGGTAAACTGGAGGGCTTTCTCGCGAATATCCTCAAGGCGGATGTGTTCCCAGGGTGCGGTCGCGAGCACCTTACCGGTCTTATCGTGAGAGTCTGTTTTGAGACCGAGCTCCATCACGCCGCGATATTCTTTTTCGCATGCGCTAAGCGCGATCGACTGCTTGGTCGCGCGGCCCAAAAGCAGGACCAAAAGACCCGTAGCTAAAGGATCCAGGGTCCCGGCATGCCCCACTTTTTTGATCTTGAAGCGCTTGCGCACAAAGGCGCAGACATCATGAGAGGTCCAATCCGAAGGCTTGTCGACAAGAAGAATGCCGTCCACGAGATTCATAGATAGGAGATTTTCTTTTGCAGGTGTCCCAAAATTTTCGCTTCCGCATCTTCGATGGAAGTATAAAAAAGACAGCCCGAGGCTTTCCGGTGGCCGCCGCCTTTAAAATGCGTTGCGATTTTGTTGACATCGACCGTCCCTTTCGAGCGAAAAGAAACGCGCACGGTATCCTGGGAAAGAGATTCGCTCATAAAAAAAGCTACTTTGACTTCGCGCAGATATTTCAAGAAATCAATAAAACCTTCGGCATCCTCATCCGATGCCCCGCATTCGCGCAGATCCTTGGATTTCATGAGGACCCAGGCCACCTGCCCGTTTGCCGCCGTTTTGACCCGGCTAAGAAGCCGGCTGTAGAGCTGAATTTTATTGAGAGAGTAGGTGGCGTAAAGCTGCTCGTTGATGCCTTCAATATCAATACCGGTGTTGATAAGCTCCGCGGCCATCCGGTGGCTTTGGACCGTGGTGTTCCCGTATTTAAAAGAGCCGGTGTCGGTGGAAAGCGCGACATAAAGATTCCTGGCCTCATCCTTATTCAAGGGCATCTTCAGGTGCTTAAAGATGTCAAACACGACTTCGCCGCTTGCCGCGGCCTCGGGCCGCACATAGTTATACTGCCCGAAATGCAGATTGCTGATGTGATGATCAATATTGAAAAGGACCATCCCGGGTTTGACAAGCTCCCGCACCTTACCGATGCGCTCAAGCGTCGGGCAATCGGCCACGAGAAGGGCCTTAAAATGCCGGGCTTCGGGATTTTTCAAATCCTGAAGACGGTTCCAGCGTTTGCCCGAAAGACAAAAAAGCCTTTTGGGGAAAGGGTCCTGGGCCACCACCATGGTCTTTTTCCCAAGCCGGCGCAGAAGCGAATCCATGGCCAGGATACTGCCGATCGCGTCCCCCTCGGGTGTGACGTGGCAGGATAAAAGAAAATGGTCGTGGGCTTTAAGGGCCCGGCAAAACTCGGTTAAAGAATTTCCGGCCGGTTTTTTAGGCATTCGCATCCTCGTCATGAATTTTCCGGAGCACCTGATCGACCTCAAGGCCCTTGTCAATGGACTCGTCATAGAGAAACTTCAATCGGGGCGTATTGCGCAGCTGCAAAACAGCCCCAACTTGCCTCTGCAGAAACCCGCAGGCTTTTTCAAGGGCAATCCCGGTGTCGCGCCGCGCCTTTTCATCGCCAAGCGAACTATAAAAAACACAGGCCGACTTCAAATCCGGGGTGACGCTGACATAGGTGATGGTCACAAACCCGAGGCGCGGATCTTTCAGCTTGTGAAGAATCAGCTGGCTTAATTCCATCTGAATTAAATGCCCGACACGGTCGGTTCGCTTGCCTTGCATGCAAAATTCTCCTGACGAGCGGCCTTTCTTTCCTGCTCTTGTCTTGTCCGGCGGATAGGTAAAACGCCTGCTTCGGCTAGCCGAAGAAAAGAGGCGTTTCGAATTCGAAAGCTTTAGAACCCGTTTCACAAGGGTTGCTAAGTGTCGAAACGTGATAGGCCTCGGCTAGCTTCGCGCGCCTTGCCATCCTCGCCTGCGAAGACAGAGACGACAAGTCTCTGCCAGCGTGCCGAAGGCATGGGCCTTCGGCCTCTGACGTTTCCTGGACTTTACCACCCTTGTGAAACGGGTTCTAGGATGCCACGAGTTTTGTGGCAACTTTTTCGAGGCGGTAAGCCTCGATCACATCACCTTCGAGAAGATCGTCAAAACCTTCCAGCGAAAAGCCGCATTCATATCCCTGGCCGACTTCCCGCACATCGTCCTTGAAACGCTTGAGGGAAGAAAACTTGCCGTCGAAAACCACAACCAGGTTGCGCACAAGCCGCACATGGTGGGACCGCGCGATCTTGCCTTTCAGGACCATGCCCCCGGCAACCGTTCCCACTCTCGAGATCTTGAAAATCTTGCGGATCTGCACCCGGCCTTCGACCACTTCCTTGAACGTGGGCTCGAGGAGGCCCTCAAGAGCTTTGCGGACATCTTCGACCGCTTCATAAATGATGTTATAAAAACGTATGTCTACGCCTTCTTTTTCGGCGCGGTCCTGGGCCTTGGGCTCTGGCTTCACGTGAAAACCCAGAATGATCGCGTCCGAGGCCGCGGCAAGCACGATGTCGGACTCATTAATGCCGCCTGCGCCGCCGTGAATGACGCGCACCCGGCATTGGTCGTTTGAAAGCTTCTCAAGGGCCAAGGCAAGCGCCTCGACCGAACCCTGCACGTCGGCTTTAATAATGAGTTTCAACTCCTTAAAATTTCCTTCCGAAATGCGGTGATACAACTCTTCAAGGGATAAATGTTTGGAGGCCCCGCTCTGGCGTTCCTTGTCCTGAAGCATTCTTTTCTCAACCGCGCGCCGCGCAATCTTTTCGTCGGTCGTCACATGAAAAACCTCACCCGCCTCCGGGACACCGCTTAAACCGCTCACTTCAGCGGCATAAGACGGCCCGGCTTCACGAACACTCTTGCCGCGGTCATTTCGAAGCGATTTGACCCGGCCCATAAAAGGCCCGCAAACCAGCATATCCCCGATTTTCAAAGTTCCTTTCTGCACAATCACGGTAGCGACGGGGCCGCTCCCCTTGGAAAGATGGCTCTCGATCACCGTGCCGTGAGCATGGCGATCGGGATTGGCTTTGAGTTCGAGGATTTCAGCTTCAAGCAGGAGCATCTCAAGAAGCTTGTCGACTCCCTGGCCGGTCTTGGCCGAAACTTTTACACAAATGGTTTTCCCCCCCCACTCTTCGGGCATGAGGTCAAGCTTTTGAAGCTGTGCCATCACTTTCGCGGGATTGGCGGCTGGAAGATCGCTTTTGTTGAGGGCGACCACAATGGGGCATCCGGCTTCGCGGGCATGATCCATGGCTTCGACGGTCTGGGGCATGACGCCGTCATCGGCGGCCACGACCAGCACGACCACATCCGTGGCATTGGCCCCGCGCGCGCGCATGGCCGTGAAGGCCTCGTGGCCCGGCGTGTCTAAGAACGTCACGTGGCCGCGGCCCGGGATATCCACCCCGTAAGCACCGATATGCTGGGTAATAAAACCTTTTTCCTTGGCCGCCACATTGGTTTTCCGGATCGCGTCAAGCAGGGATGTTTTGCCGTGGTCCACGTGCCCCATGAGCGTCACCACCGGAGGCCTGGGCTTTAAAAGCTTCGGATCTTCTTCGATTTCGGCTTCTATAAGATCCGCCTCATCCTGCTGTTTTTTAATCGTGATGCCCAGCCGGTGGACAAGCTTCATCACAATCTCTTCATTCAAGAGTTGATTGACGTTGGCAAAAATTCCCATGCCCATCAAACTCTTGATCATATCCGGAATCTTGACATTAAGCTGGGCAGCTAAAGCCCCGACCATGATCGGAAAACGGATTTCAGGAACGTCCGCGGCCGGAGGAGTGAGAGCTTGACTTCCGGAAGCCGGGGCTAAAACCGCCGGCTTCGGAGCTTCTTTCACGGATTCGGCCAGAACAGGCTTGGGCGCCGTAGCTGCGGGACTTTGCTTAGGGGAACTTTTAATCGCGGCCGCTTGAGAAGCCTCGGGGGCCTTTTGCGAAGAAGCTTTCTCCGTCTTCTTTTCGGATCTCGTGGGAGGCTCCTGACCAAGACCGGGCCTGGCGTCACGGGCCGCTTTAAATTTTTCAAGCGC
>JAHFHI010000225.1 GCA_023246995.1 Candidatus Omnitrophota bacterium | reverse complement strand
AACCGATGGCATATCGGCGAGGAAGCGTTCCGGATTTTTTTCAGCGGTTCCAAAGGCTTTCATTTAACGCTCGACACGCGAAGTTTCGGGAAAGTGCCCCCTTCGGCTCATTTGCCGGTTGTTTTCGCGGCATTACGCAGGCATCTGGGGGAGGCGCTGCCTTTTGAATTAAGACCGGTCCTTGACTTGAGCATCAAGGACCGGCTGCGCCTGATCCGGCTTCCCAATACGCGCCACGAAAGCAGCGGGCTTTATAAAACCTGGCTTTCTTACGAAGAACTCATGACCTGCACCCCGGAAATGATCCGGGAACTTGCCGGAGTGCCCCGGCCTATTTTGGGAGCCGATCCGGCAGGGCTTTTGAGTAAAATTCATGTGGCGCCCAATGAAGCCGCTTCCCGGCTCTATCAGAGGATTTTGCGCCAGATAAGGGCTCTCACCCGTAAGCCCTTTGAATACCGATTCAAAGCTCCCACGGATTCTTCAAAGCAGACCTTTTCCTGCCGGGCGATGGAGGCTATTTGGGAAGGACCGATCAGCCCCGGATACCGCAACAATTGCGCCATCCGCCTTGCCTCATCCCTCCGGCGCCAGGGTTTTTCTAAAGAGCAGACGCTTCAAAAACTGATCGAGTGGAATGAAAAAGGTCCCGCCGGAATTTCCTCTCATGAAATAACCCGCGTGGCTGCCTCCGCCTATCAGCATCCCTTTCCCTACCGCTACGGGTGCCGCGACGAAATTTTGAGGCACTTTTGCCCGCTTGAGAATTTTCAAGCCTGCCAGAGCTATCCACACCGGATGATTTCCGAGGAGCGGGAAAATAAAGAGGAAGAGAGGAAGGCGGCCTAGGGCCGGTCTTTAGTCTTTAGGCCGCTTTTTCGAGCAGGCCTTGGGCCTGAAGCATTTCTTCGAGAATTTCACCCATCGCATCCAGGATTCCGGCGTCAAGGGTGCCTGAAACGCTTTCTTCAAGCATCAGCCGGGCCAGGAAAATCGAAACCGGATGGACGGGCAGCACGAGCGTCCGGGCGCTTGTGTAATCGCCGTCAATGACGGCCAGAGTGTTTTTTTCGATGGGGTCTTTAAATCGCTTTTCCAGCACCGCGGCAAAAGTCTCATCCGGCTCGGGTTTAATGCGCAGGATTTTGGCTTTGATGCCGATCAGCGCATCCAGATATTCCTCGCGATCCTGAACTTCTCCGACCGTGTAAGTGCGTTCGGGAGCCACAAAAGCGTTCCAGAGGCTCAAGCCCATATCCGTTTTGAGGATTTCCTGGAGAGTGCTTGTCTTTGCGGCCAGAACAAGGGGAACCCTTCCTTCCCGGGCGGTTTTGAACCAGTCCCGAAGCGCGGCTTTCTTTTTCTGGACGGGCCAACTTGTAAATCCCGTGATATCAAGGCTCTTGCGCGGCACTCCCGGGCCGGCGGGAGAGGTTGCGGCTTTGCCCTGAAGCGCAAGCGCGACCGACTCGACGGCCTTTACGATGCTCCGGGTTTCTTTCAGGATCTGGATGCCGGCCACAAAAGCCCGGTCAAAGGCGGGTATCAAAAACCGGTTCTGCATTTCCGAGAGCGTCGCGGAGGCGGCGATGGAATCCTTGAGGCGCTTGAAATAGAGAGCCTCCGTGATCGCAGGCTCGCTTCCGAGATCGGGGGTGATGACGATATAGGAAATGCCCGCTTCTTCAAGCCGGGCGCTTAAGCCGTCGGTGTGAAATCCTCCGGTCACGACGGCGATGGATTCGCTCAAGGCCGGATCGGTCATGATTTTTTCAAAAAAAACAGCGTCGCGTTTCTGAGCCAGCGCATAAAAACCGAGCGAGATTTCAAGCGCGGGACCGAGCCCCGCGTCCGCGCTTTCAGAGCGCAAAGCCTCCTGCCAGCTCGCGAAGGCTTTCAGGTCTTCCGGGACAGCCTGAAAGAGGAGGAGGCGTTTGGCCACAAGAAACCTTGTCCAGCTTGCATCCAGGCCGCGCTCGGCCTGGGTTAAAAAAAGTTTTTCTTTGATCCGCGATATGGCCTCTTCGATCTGGGCGAAAAAGACGCGGTAGGAAATCATGTCGCGGAGTTTGACCAGATCCCGGAATTTCAAGGCCTCCGGGTAATAGCGCAGTTTTTCCTCCGGGACTTTTCCGCTTCGCAGAAGTTCCTCAAAATGAAGGCGGTCATTTTTATGGGCGTCGGTGAGGCGCGCCGCTTCCGCCTGAAGTTTTTCTTTGTCGATGGATTTTTCAGCTTCCAGGGCTTGCTTGAAAAGCGAAACCTGATCAAGATCTGTAAGGGAAATCTCATGGCCCGCGGCGGTGCGCAGAAGGTCCGGAAGAAACGTTTCAGCTTTACGGCCTTCCCGGAAATCATTGAGCGCGGCGTCAAATCCCAGAAAAGCGTTGTTGTAAACGGCCGTTTTTTGGGCGGTCAGTCTTTTACGCCACTCCTCCACAAGCCCCAGGACTTTCTCGCGTATCGCCAGATGCCGAAGATACATTTCACGATTTTTTTGATACAGGGCCGGGTCTTCGAGGCCGTGAAGTTTCAGGGGCAAGCTTGAAAACAAAGCCGCGTAGCCGCTCCCGTTCAAATATCCCTCTTCAAGAAGTCCCCGGGCAAGCATTTGTTTTTCGCGCGAGTTTGGGAGCCCCCAGCTTTCCGGGAATGTCGTTTCAGACCAGCCGCCTTCGAGAGCCACAGTTTTGATGCCGTAGACGATGTTCAGGTGATCCAGAATCGCGGCGATATTTTCCTGGGCCCCGAGATGGGCATGGATGTCCTGAATGTGAATCACCCAGCGGGGCGAGCCGGAGGAAACCCGCGTCTGGATTTTACCGAGGGATTCCGGGATCGCGAGCTGGGCGGGGTCATTTTGCAAGGAAACGCCTGGCCCGGTCTCGGAATGCAGGAGGGGAGCCATTCTCAAAATAAAAGCGATACTTAGCAGGATCCAAAGGGGGCTTTGGGGCAACCGGTTCATCGTGATCATGATTATACGGCCCGGCCCACCAGAAATCAAAGAGAGCATTGACCGGGCGCTCGAGTTTGCCTATGATGAAGGCATCATGTCCCTGACTATCCCTAAACTCATGAGGGTCGGGCACAGCCCGGACGCCGATGACGCGTTTATGTTTTACGCCCTTGCGCATCACAAAATTCCCCTGCGCGGGTTTCAAATCGAGCACGTGATCGAGGATATCGAAAGCCTGAACCAACGGGCTCTGCGCGGGGAGCTCGAAGTGACAGCTGTTTCTTGCCATGCCTACGCGTATCTGGCGGACCGCTACCTTGTCATGCGATCGGGCTCGAGCGTGGGCGAACAGTACGGCCCGATTCTGGTGGCGCCGTCGGCAAAGGTTGCGCCTCCAAAGGCCGCGGATTTGCGCGGCCGAAGAGTTGCCGTTCCCGGCC
>JAHFHI010000224.1 GCA_023246995.1 Candidatus Omnitrophota bacterium | reverse complement strand
CCCGGCCTTTCCCGGCATCCGAAGACCCAGCAGGCGATACGAAGCATCCTGAAAGACTCCTTTCCAAAACCTGTTGTGATGGATGCTGACGCGCTGAATGCCCTGCAGGGCCACGGCGAAATTTTTAAATCTCTCCGGGGCCGGGCGGTATTGACGCCTCATCCCGGAGAATTTCGCCGGATCTTTCCCGGAAGTCTTTCGGGGTCAGACGCTGTTCGAAAAAGCCGAGCGTCCGAGGCCGCGCGCAAGCGTGGCATCGTGATCGTGTTGAAAGGTTTTCATACGGTCGTGGCCGATCCGTCCGGGCGCGTCTGTATCAATCCCACGGGCAATCCCGGTATGGCGACAGGCGGCAGCGGAGATGTCCTGACCGGTGTGATCGCCGCCCTTGCCGGACAGGATTTTTCACTTTGGGACGCCGCACGGTTCGGAGTTTATTTGCACGGCCTTGCCGGGGATCTCGCGGCGCGCCAAAAAGGGGAGATCAGTCTTACGGCCGGGGATCTCCTGGATTTTCTGCCCCGCGCGATCCTCCGCACGCTCGCTAAAAAGGGCGGCCGATGAGTCTTGCGGAGTCGTGGGAAAAGGCCTTGAAAAAGACCGAGATCATCCGTCCGAGAGTCCAGCCGCTCGACACTTTTGCGGAGACCCTTCTCCCTTACATATTCCTGGGCGAGTCCGCCCTTCACCGGGGCGACACGGTGGTCAGAAAAGGCGAGCTTTTTATTCAGAAGCCGGGCATTATTCTTCCTACGAACCTCCCCCGCTTCGAGGGTTTTGAAGCCGAGTCCGCGCCGGCCTGGGATCCGGAAGCGGTCATGAATTTTTTTTTGGTGAGGGGGGTGCGTTTTCCGTCCTGGAAATACGATAATAAGACATACTCCCTGGACATCTTCGAGGGGAGCTTGAGCCGCGGGATCGAGCACTTCCGCGCCGCACGGGAAAAGCAGGAAAATATTTCGACAGGTCTTGTGATCGGTCCCGAGGATTGCTGGCAATTTTCGCTTCTTATTTTGATCGCAGGCCAGGTCGGCAGGCAGGCCGATGAAGACATGCGCAGGCTTTGGGAGGATTTCAGGAGACGCTTTGATATTTTCTGACCGGGAAAGATTTTTGGAATGAGCCGCGACGGACACTTCTATCTCTGCTTGCACGGGCATTTTTACCAGCCCCCCCGGGAAAATCCCTGGATTGAGGAAATCGAGCGGCAGGAAAGCGCCGCGCCCTTTCCTGACTGGAATGAGCGCATTCATTATGAGTGCTACCTGCCGAACACCAAGGCCCGGGTGCTTGACGAAAAAGGTTTAATCGTCGACATCGTCAATAATTTCGAAAAAATCAGTTTTAATATCGGGCCCACGCTCCTTGCCTGGATCGCGGCCAAGCATCCGGAGACTTATGAGCGTATTCTCGATGCCGACCGCATTTCCCGGCGCCTCCACGGCGGGCACGGCAACGCCATCGCCCAGGTCTATAACCACATGATTATGCCGCTTGCAAACCGGAGGGACAAAATCACCCAGGTGCGCTGGGGGATTCGGGATTTCCGCCGCCGTTTCGGCCGTGAGCCGGAATCCCTGTGGCTCCCCGAGACGGCCTGCAATGAAGAAACGCTCGAGGTGGTCTGCGAGTTCGGTCTTCGCTATCTTATCCTTGAGCCCAACCAGGCCGAGGCCTTCCGGCCGCTTGGCGGGGGTGCTTGGCATGACGTTTCCTCCGGCGGCATTGATCCCAAACGGCCCTACCGCTGTTTCCTTAAGAAAACCCCGGCCCGATTTATTGATATTTTTTTTTATGACGGCCCGATCTCGCGCGCCATGGGGTTCGGAGATCTGCTTTTTGATTCGAAACGGTTTCTCCAGCGGATCGAAAGTGCCAAGGTAGAGAGTCCGGAGGAGGATCAGCTCATCCACATGGCGACCGACGGGGAAACTCACGGGCATCACAAACCTTTTGCCGATCGCGTGCTTGCCTATGCCATGAACGTCGAGGCCTTGCGCCGTGGTTTCAAGGTTGTCAATTACGGTGAATATCTGCAGACGCATCCTCCGCGCTTCGAAGTAAGGTTGAAGGAGGGAGAAAACGGGGAAGGTACTTCCTGGAGCTGCGCGCACGGCGTTAAGCGCTGGAAGGAACACTGCGGATGCCGGGGCGGCGGGCCTCTGGAGTGGACGCAGCACTGGCGAAAGTCTCTGCGCGAGACTTTTGACTGGCTGCGGGAGCAGCTGGCCGCGCGCTATGAAGAGCGCGCCTCGGTTTTTCTAAGAGATGTCTGGGAGGCCCGCAACGATTACATTGATGTCGTGCTCGAACGTTCCGAAGAAACCCTCTCGCCTTTCTTGGCGCGCCACGCCCGGCATTCTCTCGGCGGCCGCGAGAGAAGTCTTTGCCTGAAACTTCTCGAGATGCAGCGTTTTGCCATGCTCATGTACACCAGCTGCGGCTGGTTTTTTACGGACCTCTCGGGAATCGAGACCCTTCAAGTGATTGAATACGCGGTGCGGGCGGCCGAGCTGGCCCGGGACACGGCCCCGCCGGGAACGCCGGACATGCTTTTTGAGGAATTGGTTGAACGGCTGGGACAGGTCCGGGGAAATTCCTCCGAGCTTCGGGACGGCCGCGCCATTTATGAAAAGCAGATCAAGCCCAGAATGCTTTCGGTCAGCCAGGCGGCGGCGGCCTACGCCATTCAGGCCCTTGTCGACGATTCCCTGGAACCCCGGGAAGACTGCGAGCTTTACGGGATGCGCATCCGGATGCTTGCCTACCGCAAGGAAGCGTTCGGGGATCTCACCTTGAGCCTCGGGCGGATGCGCATGGTTTCACGCGCCACGCTTGAGGAAAACGAGCTGGTTTTTGTGGCGGTGCATATCGGCATCTATGACTTTCGCTGCTCGGTCAAAGCCGCCGGCGCGTCCGGCGAGTTTGAAGAAATGGAGCGGATCTTTTTCGAAAAGCTCTACGGCCTGCAGATTATGGAGCTTTTGCGTAAAATCGACGCCCTGTTCGGAGAATATTATTACGCCTTAAAAGATCTTCCGCTTCGCGAACGCGTGGGCGTGATTTCGATCCTGACCCGGGGCATCATCGAAAAAATCAGCGCGGCCCAAGAGCAGCTCTACGACGAAAACCGGCAGATGAGCGAAATTTACCGGTCGCTCAATCTTCCGATCCCGGACCAAATCCGTTATGCCGTCGAGCATACCCTGACCCGCCGCCTTAAAGCCACGCTTCTTGAAATGGCCCGGTCGCGCTTTGACCCCAAAAAGGCCAAGGCCCTGTCACGGGTCCTTGAAGACGCCCGGGCGCTCGGGGTTTCGGTCAAAAAGCAGGAGATGGCCGCCGTGCTTGCCTTGGAACTCGAAAGAAGAACGGTCCGCTTTGCCGCCGAAGGCAGCGT
>JAHFHI010000223.1 GCA_023246995.1 Candidatus Omnitrophota bacterium | reverse complement strand
ATTTCAGGGAATCGCGGTAAAGATGTTTGATTTAAGAGAGACCGAAGGCGCCGCCGTCGCCCATGCCGCCAAACTTCTTCAAGGGGGCCGCAAGGTCATGATGCAAGAGCGGATTTCCAATGAAGAATGGGTGGACCTTGAGAAGGGACGCATGGATTGGAATTTGAGGGTTCTTTCCACGTGGCGTGACGGAAAGTTTGTAATGGGTAAGGATATGATCCTGGTCCGTTATCAGCCTTATGGTTTGGGCCCGGTGAACCTTGCGCGGAGCGCGCGTTTCATGTCTTTCGATGAATTCTTTAGACGGGTCAAAGCGAAGGCCGAAAAAGAGGATTGGCTTCGCGAGCTGGAATCCGTCCTTTCGGGCATCGATACGGCATTTGAAAAAGAAGCCGAGTCCCTTGGTTTCAGCGCAACCGTGCCCGGCCAGAGAAGTTCGGGAATTACCGGCTGGGATCTTGGACGCAAAGGCGGTGAGTGGTATGTCTTTGAGGCCAACAAAGGTCCGGCCGGGGGTCTTGATATTTTAGAAAAGGCCCTCCCTGATGCCGGGAAAGGCAACGCGATTGTGATGCCCGCCCTCTACCTTGCGGACATGGCGCGGGCGTATCAAGACCAGCATCCCGCAGTCACGGATGAAGCGGGCCCCGAAGTCCTTATGCCGGAAGATCCCTTTGTGCTGGGTGCTTTGTTGGACGCGCTTAACGACCGCCATGCCAACGGCCCCGAGGAACGTTTGGCCCTCTTTTTTCTCGAACGTTTCCCGGATCATGCGCGGGGAAATTACTTTTATGGAAGTTTCCTCGCGGAACAGCAGAGATATGACGAGGCGGTGAAATATTTGCGCCGGGCGGCGGAATTGGATCCGGAAGAGAATACTTATCGGGAAAAATTAGTAAAAGTTTTGTCCGCGCAGGATCTTCGCCGCTCGGAAGTGCGGGAAACGCCGAGGGAATTCCGGGTCGAGGTGCGGCCGGATCAGGACTACCGAGTCGAAATCAGCCGCGGCGTTTTTGATCCCGCCAATCCTCTTCTGAAAGAGGAAGTGCGGGGAAGAAAGGTTTTTGTGATTCTGGAAGAAGGGACAAATGAGGAGCAAAGGTCGCAAATGCAGGCCTATCTCGGCATCGGCCCCGAGAACATCGTGGTGATCCCGCCCGGGGAAACGAGCGGCAAAGCCGAGAACGGCGAGCCCTGGGTGGACGAGCTTCACCGCAAGGCCGATCAGCTGGGGTTGAGCCGCAAGGACGTGTGGATCGCTTTCGGCGGCGCGCAATTCCTGGAGCTCGCGGGTTTTGCGGCGGCGCGTTTTCACCGGGGGATTCCCCTCGTAAAAATTCCGGCCGCGGGGATTGAAGAAGTCCCGGCGGCGATCGGGCTTCAAAACGGCCTCGAGAAATTCGGAATTCCGGGATTCGATGGCATGGTTTATCCGCCGCAAGCAGTGCTGCTCGATCCCGCCTTCACCCAGGCCGATGAAGCGGCCCTCGAAGGCGCGGTACGCGATGCTCTTGAACGGGAGCAGGCCGATTTCCCGGACCGGGAAGTAAAAAGCAGAGCCGGAGGCTTTGATGCCCGCTACCGGCCGAATCTGGATTATCCGGTCACCATGACCTGGGACCTATTCAATCTCTCGAATCCGCTTCTTGAAAATGAAATCAAGGGGCGAAAGGTTTTTGCCGTGCTGGACCGCGGCCTGGGGCAAGAGCGGATTCGGGAAATTCAAAATTACCTCGGAATCGGTTCTGAAAACATTCTCCTGCTTCCCGGAGGTGAACGGATCAAGGACGAAAAAGAGGGTAAATCCAATATTGAACGGATTCACGCGCAGGCTTACGCGGCCGGCCTTGGGCCGGATGACGTTTTCCTGCTGGTGGGCGGCGGGGCGCTTCTTGATCTGGCCGGGTTTGCCGCGAGCCGTTACCGGGGCGGAACTCCCATGATCCGTATTCCGACGACCGAAGAGGCGCAGGGAGACGCGGGCATCGGCACCAAAAACGCGATCAATAAGCTGGGGCAAAAGAATTTCGACGGCGCTTTTGACCCTCCGCAGTCCGTGCTGATCGACCCAAAACTTTTGGATACTCTTGACGAGCGGCAGATGCGGGCCGGGCTCTCGGAAGCGGTCAAAGTCGCTTTGATCAAGGACGCGGCTTATTTCCGGCTCCTTGAGCGAGGCTATCAGGACGTGGTGGATAAAAAGTTCGATCCCGGCAACGAAGCGGTTTATTTCATACCTTTTTTGAATATCCGCAACCCCTTCCTCGTGGGGTTGATGCAACGGATCATCAGGTTTTTAAACGCCGCCGCGGAGTTCCTGCAGAACCGCTTCCCCGGACTCAAGTTTCTGCGCGGGGTTCATTTTGACGGGCTTCTTCGCCACGAGGGCAGCCTGGCCAGGGAAATTCTCTGGCTTTCAATCGTGCGTCACCTTGAACAGATCAAAACCGACCCTTTTGAAACCAAACTCGCGCGGCCTTTGGACTACGGGCACCAGTGGGGTCATCGCTGGGAAAAAGTCATGGGCCACAGCGTGCTGCACGGTGAGGGGGTGTGGTTCGGCTCGGCCATTGATACGGTCATTTCCTGGCAGCGCGGTTATCTTAGCGAAAGGGAGCTTTCCCGCACGCTTGATTTGATCGACCGGATCGGCGACCTCCCCAAAATTTCCGGAGCGCTGCCCACGTTTGATCCGAGGGCCACGGCCGAAGATCTTTGGCCGGGCCTCGAAAGTTTCCGGCGCCATCTCGGCGGCGAGCTGACGGTTTCACTCCTGGCCCGGATCGGCCAAAAAGTTGACGTCCACGAAATGGAGAAGCGCGAACTCGAAAACGCTCTGGATTATTTAAAAGAGCGGGCGCTGGGCATTTTGCAGAAGCCTCGCTCCGAGGTAAGGGCCTTGCCGTCGGAGATAAAGTTTTCACCGGGGGAGAGGAATTCTTTTTTTGAAATTCCGGGGGCGGCGGGCGAAGGCGCGGCCCAAGTTTTCATCCCCGCCCGGATTCCCGATGAGGTTGATTTGACCCGCGGCGAGGAGAACCGCCGGGCATGGACGACTTTTTATCAATCCGCTTTTTCCTTCCCGAAAATTCTTGAAGCGGCGCTGAAGAAAGGCGGGCCCGTAGTTTTGGTGGTTCCTGAAGATCTGGGCTTGACCTACCCTCTTGCGGATACCGCGCCGTGGAGAGAAGGCATGCGCGTGGCCCAGGCCTGGGCCGGGGCCTACATTCGCGGACGTAACACCGACATTCGCATTCTGACTTTCCCTCCGGAGGGCCGTGAAGAGGATCTAGAAACGGCGCTCCGGCAGCTGGGCCGTCCGCAGGTTTTTACGGAGCTCTACAATCGGCATCTGGCGGCAATCACCGGCGGCACACGGGCCCCGAGCCAGGCTGAAACCGTGCGGGCCAGAATCT
>JAHFHI010000222.1 GCA_023246995.1 Candidatus Omnitrophota bacterium | reverse complement strand
CTACCTTGGTAAAGTGCAGCATGACCCGACGCTTGACGCGGCCCGCCTGGCGCGCAAGGCCTTGGATACGACCCCGGCTGAAATCGAAAATATCGTGAAAGAAGCGGCCTTGATCGCCACCCGCAACGGCAAAGACGCCGTCGGACTCAAGGATATTTCGGAAGCTATGGAGCGTATCGATCTCGGGGTTATCGAAAAAACTAAAATGAACGAGCGGGAGAGGGAAATGACCGCCTACCATGAAACGGGCCATCTCCTAATAACCTATCTCCTTCACCCTCGGGATGATGTTTTCAAAGCGTCGATCAAGAAGCGTAAAGGGACGCTTGGGGTCGTGTATCACACACCGGTCGAAGAATGGCACTCCCAGGACCAGGAGTCTTTGATCGCTAATATTAAAGTCTCCCTGGGGGGCTACGCGGCTGAAAAGCTCAAATACGGGGTTACCACAAGCGGCGTATCTTCTGATTTCCGAAAGGCCACGCAGATTGCCCATTACATGGTCTGGCGCCTCGGGATGGGGCCTTCGAACTTGGTCGGGGATTATTCGTCGATTCCCGAATCCGAAATTTCGGAGGAGACCAAAGTCCGCCTCAACCAGGACACCGATCAGATTTTGAAACGCTGCATCCGCGAGGTTGAGGAACTCTTGAAAAAGGAAAATCATATTTTTGAGCGATTTGCCCATGAATTGCTTGTTAAAAGCGAACTTGAGTATGATGAAATCGAGGCCATTTTTGCCGAGTACGGCAAGGTCAATCCCCGCAAGTTCGGCAAGCCCGACGCAAACGCGTCTTCGCAGGCCGAGGAGAAAAAGAATTGAGCGATGGTAAAGCCCACGAGGTTTCTTTTTTTTGGATTACTGATGGTGGCCCTGTCAGGAAGCGGCTGCCAGCAGCAATCCTATCCCTCCGATAAGCTCGAAGACTCCCTGCGCGAAATTTGCCGCAAGGAGTACGGCATTCAGGACGTCAAGGTTCAGATTGCCGGGGACACCATAGGCGTTTACCTCCCCCTCCAGAAACTTTTCGCCTCCGACTTCAAGGAAACAGCCATTACAGGCAAGGTTCGCAACCTCGAAACACTTTTCGAGCCGTCTCCGGAGGCTCTTGAAAAAGTCGAGGACGTCCTTTTTTCGATCTCCAGAGTTCTCCTTAGCACGGACAAGGAATTTAAATTTTATATGCTCGAGGCGACCGACGTTGAAAAGACCGGGATGCAGCTGGCGCTTACGGGTTTTGTCGATGACATTAAGCGGGTGCGGGTTTGGGACATTTCCCGAAATGAATACCGCAAACGCGTGATCCATGAGCTCCGGCACAACCGCGCGGTTTTGTGGCATCGCCCCGTGAACCGCTTTTTCAAGGATCTCGGGGCCCTCGGTTTGGACGAGGTCCGCAAAAAATATTTCGGCGAAAAGATAAGCGATACCGTCCTTGAGGAACTTCTTTTCGCGCCGCTCGCGGAAGGTGAGCCCGTGAAAACGCACGCGTGGAAGTGGGATATCCGGGACATCCGAAGCGCCCAGGTTCACCGCCGGGAGGTTTTGGTTTACACCAAGGTTCTGGCAGAGGCCCCCGGAGTAACGCCCCATGAGCTCGAATATCTTTTCCTTGTCTCCCTTAGCGAAGAGCATGCCCGGATTGTGCGGATCATTCCTTTTCAATTCCGCAACGCGGAGGGAAAGCTCGAGAGGATTTCTTTCCCGCCCGAACTCCAAATTCATCAAAATTTGGACGAGTGGGAGCGGGAGTTTTCGGTAGAGGAAGTGCACCTGGGGGATTTCCTGGCCCAGCAGCTCACGCGCCGGGTCGAAGCCATGGTGGAGTCTGATGAACGGATCCAGAACACGTTCCGGGAACGCAAGGTAAGTTTCGAATATCATGACGGGGCAAAGCCTTATTTTTCCATGAGCCTTAATACGGCACTCCGAGATTTCAACAATTACAGCCGAACGTCCCTGGTTTTTCACGAAGACATGCTCTATCTCCTGAACCTGGCGTCCAAGGAATTTGTGGATGTGGTACGCAGTTATCAGTTTGGCGATTACACCTACCTGACCTTACGGCTGTCCCAGGAGCCCGACGAGTGGGTCCTCGGCCGTGATGACCTGGAGCTCTTCCGGCAGGGCAAGATGGATCTCCAGGGAATCCTTTCCCTTCCTAGGCTTCACTGATCCCCTCTCCCTCCTATGGAGGGATGCGGTTGAGAACCGGCGCCTTTTTTGGTATAGTACCCCCCGCCATGAGTACTCTTTCTACCAGACAGCAATCAATCCTAAACCGGGTGGTGGACACCCATATCGAGACCGCCCAGCCAGTAGGGTCCAAGTTTTTGACGGAACTTTACTCCGGCCTTTATCGCAGCTCTTATTCGTCGGCCACCGTACGCCATGAAATGGGCGTGCTTGAGGAGCTCGGATACCTGACGCATCCCCATACCTCGGCAGGCCGCATTCCGACCGACCGGGGGTATCGCTATTATGTTGAATACGGGCTTCCCCAGGACGAGCTCCCCGAAGAGATGGCGCGCGATATGCGCGAGGGCCTTGAACCCGAAACCGCGGCCGGCCAGGGGCTTGGCGAAAAGGCCGCGAGTCTACTCTCTAAATTTGCCCATGAAATTGCGGTGGTTTTAATGACTTCTCCGGGGTATTCCGGCCCGCGGTGCCGGTGGGTGACTTATTTGAACGGGGTGAGTCTGGTTTTTGACAAGCCCGAATTTCTTGACGTCAAAAAAGTTCAGCTGCTTTTTTCCGCTTTTGAACAAAAAGAGGAATTCGCCGAGTGGCTGGGTTCAAAGAGCCAAGAGGAAGGGATCGGGGTTTCCATCGGTTCCGAAAATCAGCACCCCGCCCTAAGGGAATGCTCGGTCGTTTCGGCGGCCTGCCGCGGTGGCCTTGAGCGCAGGCCCGCTGTCGTGGCTTTGATCGGCCCCCGGCGCATGCGCTACAGCCGCGCCGTCACGCTTGTCCGCCATACCGCCCGGCTGCTTGAGAGTCTGTTCGCCGGGCAGGATTAAAATTTCATGAATGACCCCGCGCAAAATTCCGACGATATGCAGGGCTTTCCCGATCCCGGGAAATCGAAACCCGAAATAAAGGACGCTTCCGGCTGGGATGCCAAGACGCCTCCCTCGGCTGACGGCCCGGACGGTCAAATTCAGATTCCGAAGCGCGAGTATGAGGCGCTCAAAAGCCGTCTTGAAGAGCTTGACGGGATGCGTGAAAAACTTTTGCGCTCCGCCGCGGATTTTGAAAATGCCAAAAAACGCCTGCAGCGCGAACGCGAGGAGTTTATTAAATTCAGCCAGGAGAATTTGCTGCGGGAAATTCTTCCGGTTCTGGACAACTTTGAACGCGCGCTGGTCCATGCCGAGCAGATGAAGGACCCCGCGCTTAAGCCGATAGTTTCGGGTGTCCAGATGGTCTTTAAGCAAT
>JAHFHI010000013.1 GCA_023246995.1 Candidatus Omnitrophota bacterium | reverse complement strand
AGAAGTTCAATCAGGCCTATGTGCTTCCCGACGAGATTTTTGACAAAGAGCCGGAAAAATTCAGCCCCCAGCATTGCGGCCACATGAATTCCGAAATTTATGTAGGCTATAAGCGCGCCACCTGGTGGGGGGCGCAGATTGCCAATAAACAGTGGATCCGGCCCGGCCACACGATCATTTTCAAAGACCGGGGTGATCGTGTTGAAAAAGGTTTTTTTATGGAAGGGGTCTGGACCAATCATGAAGATTACATGGAGCATGCCCGTCCGAGCCCGGCTCTCGAAGATTATCTGGGTTTTGATTATATTGCCCATGAGGTCTACGGCATGATTGCCAGAAGCCCCGGAATGCCGGCCGGACGCGTGTATGTGACCCGGGACAATCTGCCGGTGCCGCTCGAAAGCCGGGGCATTGATCTCAAGGAGGATGTCCAGGGCCGCACTTACTTTTGGCTTCGCGAGTCCCGGCTCTACTACCTGATCATGGGCGAAGACGCGGAGCCCCATGAGCTCAAGCTATGGCCCGAGCCGCAGGGGGCGCGGATGGTTTACTTTTCCTTTTCAAACCGCTGTTTGAGCGATTTCGAGCACCTCTAAGCGTTCTTCCCGGAAATTCATTCCCGGGTTTCAAGGGCCATTTTTTTAATGCGTCTTTTTTCCGGGAAATAAAGCCAGCATTCCCGAAAGCCCCCCGGGCCTTCACAGACGACAATAAGTTTTCCGTCCATGGAAAACGCCCCGTGCGAGCCGATAACGTTCTCCCCGGGCGGACTTGAAGCAAGTGCGCGAATCAAAAACTCTCTTTCCTTTTCTTTCAGCCTGCAGGCGATTTCCAGAAAATCGGCGACCAGGTCTTCGCGGATTCCGGGCGCGCAGGGGGTTTTAAGATCAATTTCCGGTATCATGTTTAAGGGACCTTTCTTGAGCCTGATATAGAGGGTTCTGTGCGTATTATAAAGTGGCTTTTGCGCAGCCAAACCCGAAAAAGAGCGGGGCCTTCGGGGGATCCCGTTAAATTAGAGGAAAATTAATTTAAAGAGATTTTCCGGCCCCTTGAGCTCGCCGGCGGCCGTGGTATAATCCACCCCATGCCGACCCGACCTTCCAAAAAACTGGATGTGTTTAAAAATCCCTGCCCCGGAAGGGATTACGAGATCCGTTTTGAATGCCCGGAATTTACCTGCCTTTGTCCCAAGACCGGCCAGCCTGATTTTGCCACGATCCGGATCGTTTATATTCCGGCCAAGCTTTGTGTGGAGCTAAAGAGCCTCAAGCTCTATCTCTGGAGCTACCGCAACGAAGGCGCTTTTCATGAGGCCGTGACCAACAGGATCTTAGACGACCTGGTGCGGGCCGTCCGCCCGCGGAGCCTGCAGATTGAAGGCGATTTTTATATTCGAGGGGGCATTCACACGGTCGTGCGGGCCTCTTACGGGAAGCGCCGCGGCGCATCCTCCGGCGGCGCGTGAGAGCGGCCTCTTCCGGGCCCCGTCGTTCGAAATGAAAATTCTCGCGGATCTGCATGTGCATTCCAGATATAGCGCCGCGGTCTCGCCCGATATGAGCCTTGAAACCCTTATCCGTTGGGCCGGGGTCAAGGGGATTGATCTTCTTGCGACCGGAGATTTCACGCACCCCGAATATTTCAAGGAACTCTCGGAAGGGCTTGAACCCGCAGAGCCGGGCCTGCTCAAACCCCGGGGGCAGGCGGGCGGCTTGCGCTTTCTTTTGAGCGTCGAGGCGAGTAACGTGTTTTATGTCCGCGGCCGCCGCCGCCGCGTTCATACGCTTGTCATGGTGCCTTCCCTCGACCATGCCGCAAAGCTGAACGGTGCGCTCGCGCTCAAAACCGACCTTTCCAAAGACGGCCGTCCGGTTTTCGAATTCCACGTGAAAGATTTAGTCAAAATTATTTTGGATATTTCCCCCGAAGCCATGCTGGTTCCGGCGCATGCCTGGACGCCCTGGTTTTCGGTGTTCGGGTCCGAATCCGGTTTTGACAGCCTCGAAGAATGTTTTGAGGACCAGACACCGAATATCACCGCGGTCGAGACCGGGATGTGCACCGACCCCCCGATGAATCGAAAAGTGGGCATGCTCCAAGGCGTGAGTCTGATCTCGAATTCCGACGCCCACTCTCCCGGGCGGATCGGGCGGGAGGCCAACTGCTTCGACTGCGCGCTTGATTATGATGCAATCCGGGAAACGATCCGCACCTCGGACCCGGCCCATTTTCTTTATACGATCGAACTTTTTCCGGCGCATGGGAAATATTACTGGGACGGGCATCGCAACTGCGGGGTGGGCCTTAACCCCGCGGCCACGCGCGAGCATGATTTTATCTGCCCCAAGTGTTCCCGCCGACTCACGGTCGGCGCGCTTCACCGCGTCGAAAGCCTTTCGGGAAACGAGCCGGAGCTCGGGGCCAAAAGGCTGATTCCCTGCAGGCATTTGGTGCCGCTTGAAGAAATTATCGCCGTGGTTTTGCAAAAAGGTCCCAAGACAAAGTCGGTGCAGGACCTTTACTGGAAAATGATCCGTGAACTCGGCGCGGAGATTCCGATTTTATCGGAAATGCCGCGCAAGACCATTGCGGCAAGCGCGGGCGAAGGCGTTGCCGAAGCCGTGCTCCGGGCCCGCGCCGGAGAGATAAGCCTTGAGCCCGGTTACGACGGCCTTTACGGCACCCCGTATTTTCCCGCCGGAGTTTGTGGCGGGGCGGCGCATTCGGGAGTGCTCGCCGCAGGCCCTAAGCAAGGAGAGCTTTTTTAAGTGACCCGAAATGCACTTTGGCCCCGCCTTTTATTTCTATCAGTTTTATTCAGCGCGAGCGTAGTCATGGCCGGCGAACCGTATGATTTCCTGATCCGGAATGCGCGTGTTTTTGACGGCCGCAGCCCCGGCAGCCGCGCGGTGGATGTGGCCTTGAAAGCAGACCGGATCGCGGCCGTCGGCCGGATTGCGCCGGAACGGGCTCTTCGTGTGATTGACGGTTCGGGCCTGATTCTGGCTCCGGGTTTTATCGACGCCCATACCCACTCGGATTTCAACCCGCTCGTTTATCCCGCGCTCGCCAATAAAATTTTTCAGGGTGTCACGACCGAAATTACCGGCAACTGCGGCATGTCGGCCGCGCCCGTTTTAGGCGAACAGGCGAAGGCCATTCGCGGCGTTTGGGCGAGGGAGGGGGTGTCAATCGGGGATTCGGTCCGCTGGAAAGATTTTAAGGGCTACCGGCGCGCGATCGAGAAAGCGGGCATGTTCACGAACTTGGCCGCGCTTGCGGGCCACGGAAATATTCGTGCCGCGGTGATGGGGATGAGCCCGCGCCCGGCCTCTAAAGACGAAATCCGCGAGATGCGCAAAATCCTGAAACAGGCGCTTGATCAGGGGGCCTTCGGCATTTCCTTCGGCCTTGTTTACCTCCCGGGAATTTTTGCGGGCGAAGAAGAGCTTGCCCAACTCTGCCGGGAGGCCGGGCTTAAAAAAGGCATCTGCGCTTTTCACATGCGTAGTGAATCTTCGGAACTCCTTGAAGCCATTGGGGAAGCCCTGCGAATCGGCCAAAAAGCGGGCGCGCGCGTTCAGATTTCGCACCTGAAGGCCGGCGGAAAAACGAACTGGCCGAAAATTAACCAGGCCTTCAGTCTCATTGAGCAGGCCCGCGCGGGCGGTCTGGGTGTCGCGGCAGATGCCTACCCCTATACCGCGACCTTTGCCGAGCTCGGAGTGATTTTACCCGACGCGATATATCAGCGCGAAGACCGCCTGCGCTATCTGGCCGATAAGTCCAAAGAGTCTGAAATTCTAAAAGAGCTTGAGGCGCATTACCGGGCCAGGGGAACGGATTGGAGCCGGATCATGATCGCGGCCACGCCGCATAAAAACTTTTCGAAATACGAAGGCCGCACTTTACGCGAAATCGCCCAAGCCGAGGGGAAGCCCCCGGAAAAAGCGCTCCTCGATCTTCTGAACGGCACTTCTCTTGAGATCAGTGCTTTTAATTTTTCGCAGGATGAAGGGGTGGTGGCGAAAGTCATGGGGCAAAACTATGTGGCCCCAGGCTCCGACAGCATCGCGGACGGAAGCCGCAAGCCCCACCCGCGCGCGTTCGGGACATTCCCCAAGATTTTAAAAGCGTTTCTTGCCGCGGGCGACGATGCGGCACTCGCGGCTGCCATCGGGAAAATGACGTCTTTGCCCGCGAACCATTTCCGGATTAAAGAGAGGGGAGCCATAGCTCCGGGGTTTTACGCGGATCTTGTGCTCTTCGACCCTGCCCTTTTTTCAGACACGGCGACTTATGAGAACCCGAGAAGTCTCTCCCGCGGAATCCGGTGGATTTGGGTCAACGGCACGCCGGTGATTGAGGACGGCCGTTTCAAGGGCCGAAAAGAAGGCCGTTTCCTTAGTCATTAACCCGGCGACATATCTCTTCGATCATCCCTATATATCCTCACACAGCCTCTAATCGCTAATTTGAAGTCTTTCGTATCCCCGTGTATCATTTTGTAACTCGTTTCACCATAAAGAAATAGGGCAATTAAAGGGGCAATGGATGGTGCGAAGTTTATCTGGGGGACAGGTGTGTCTATTGCAGAAAATTATCGCGATCTCTTTGTGCTTATCCATCATCTCTCTGGATATTTTGTATGCAATTCCAAGTGAAACAACGGTAGTCGAGGCCGTCACTTCTAGCGGCACGGTTCATGAGTTATCTATTCCTTCCAAGATCGGAACGGTCGATGAATTCCACCAGGGAACGAATGGCAAGACCATCATTTATATTCAAGATGCGCATGATTCCCTTGAAGCGCAGGAGAATATCTCAAAAATAATTCATTACCTAGTGAAGAATTATGGCGTTAAAACAGTATTTGAGGAAGGTTACGAAGGTCCCGTGCCAACCGACGCATTTTTTTCCATTTTTAAGGACCCGCGCGCAAAGAAGAAAGTCTCCTATTTCCTCATGGATAAGCTAAGGCTTGGCGGTGCCGAGTATGCCCATGTGAATCGAACCGAAGAATTCAATCTTATTGGCGTGGATAGCATTGAGCTCCACAAAGAAAACATTGAGTGGTACAAGAAATCTTCCGAAGTGAGAGATTCCGTCGGAAAGGACCTTGAAGCGATTCGCAACGAAGTTGAAGTTCTTGCCAATGCGCGCTTCCCAAAAGAGTTAAAAACATGGATGAAGCTTAAAGACAGGCTCGACAAAAACCAAATGAACCTGTCGGATTACCTGAAGCGAATCGCTAAACGTGATCTTAGGGCTTACCCCGGCATCAAAGTTCTGCTTCGCGCCGAATCCGCTCACGATAAAAAAGTCATAGAGGAAGCTAAAAACATAGATGCAAAAAAGTTGCTTGCGGAAATTGACCGGTTTGAAAATGATTATGCCAGTAGCTATTTAACGAATCAGAGAGACAGAGAAATCCATCATATTTACAAAGCTTTCAACCTGCTTAAACGGCTTAATCGAATTGAAGTTACCCCCGAAGAGTTTGATCTTGTGCGGGGAGCCCTTCGGGTATTGGGTACCAAAAAAATCGCTGAGTTTCTTTTCGAAGTAACAGGGAAGCCACTCATCCTATCCAATCTTTGGGAACCGCAAATACAGAATGCCGTCCATTTTTATGAAACCGCGGAAGCAAGAGATGGGCTGCTTGAGAAGGCGTTGAGCGGCCGTAAAATAAAAGCAGATAATGCACCCGCCGTGCTTGTCTTCGGCGGATTTCATAAGAATCGGATCAAAAGCATCTTGAATAAAAGGAATTATTCTTACGTAATCATCACGCCAAGGATTACGCAAATGAGCGATGTCCATAGGAGTTACTACAAGCATTTAATGGGAGGAGGGTATCATTCGTTTGAGGTTCCTTTCTTTGTTGGGAAGGCGGCACCCCCAGAACGCGTACTGGAAATGTTCGATTTGCCGATAAGCGGGTTTTTAAATTACATAGCAGGCTCAGAAGTGGGTAGTGACGAATTAGTTAAGGATGCTTTAGAGGCCGCCCGCTCCGAAGTGCGAAGCACGGGAGGGCAACGTCCGGACGGGTTGCCGGAATCAGAAGATCCCAGCCGGGAAGCTGTTGTCGCACGCATCAAGACAATGAGCCGTTCGGGGATTGAGGATTGGGGCGAACTTCTCACGCTGATGGAAAGTTACCCGCAGTACTTTGACAGGATTTATCTGGATCTCGACGAAACGCTTTTTACCAGTAAGGTTTACTTGGGAAGTCACCAGTGGCATGTTGATGAGGCCAAATATTTTGAATCCGGGAGATGGCGATTGAGTGCGAAAAAGAGCCTCATCGAGAAAGAATTGGTGGAGAGGGGGCTTCTGCGGCTTGTGGAACCCCGGCTTGTGGAGGTGCTCCGAGAAATGAAGCGCCGCAATCCGAACCTGATAGTTCAGGGGCTGACGAGCCGGCGAGAGTTCATGAAAGAGACCACGGAACAAATTCTGAAGTTTTTTGGATTGAGTGATCTGGAAGTTAAATACGACGCCTATAAGGGGAGGAAGGTGGAGGCTATCCATCGTGATTTGGCCGCAGATGAAAGGCCGGAGAGGGGCATTACCTTGTTCGTTGATGATGAAGCCGACGATTTTGCGAAGCACAAACTGATGAAAACGATCGAACAGATGGGCACGGTGGTGATTCCTAACAGGAAGGTTTCAAGTTTCAATATGGAAACAAGCCTATCCCGTTTTCGTGAAGGCCTGGCCGAGGGTGCTGCAGGCGAAGGCGCAGCGCAGCCGGGGGATCACTTGATCGCCGGCCTGCTTCTTTCAAGATTCTCGGAAGATGCGGCCGGGAGGGCGGCCGTCTATCTTGATCCGGACATTCGCCGGTTCGTGGAGGCAGGGTCAGATCAGGTGAAAATGGCCTATATCGAGGCTTCCGCCGACTTTTTTAGCCGGTCATTCGACAAGCGCCTTACCAACGCGGAGCGTGATATGCTCCTCGACTTTTATTACGGCCTCGCAAGTTTTGACAAAGATTTATGGAAACAGGCGCATCTTGAAGGCAAACTGACTTATCAGATGATCGACCGCAGCCTCCCCTTCCTGCACGGCCGGGGCAATTATGAACTCCTTCTGACGCCCGAGAACGCCTATTTCTTTATGGAGCCGCTACTTGATTATCTGGTGACGGAAAAGCCAAACGTGGTCCTGCTTCCAGATACGGCAGCCAGGCCGTTTACGGAATCCCTGCGCTACTTCATCGAGCAGGAGGGGCTTCCCACGCGAGTGATCAATTTCCCCATCAGCACCGGCGATGCGCGCGACACGCGTTATGAACTCACCCGCTGGATGCGGCTTCTGCGCGGTGAAATCCCGGCGGCGGATGAGGCCGATCGAAAGCTGCTGGCGTTTTTGCAACAGTCGGAAATCGACGGGGTTCATAGTGGAGACAATGTCGTCATTTTCGACGACGGTATTACGCGAGGCCATGCGGTTAGCATGATCACGGATGTGATAGAGGATACTTTCAAGGCCATTGTGCGGGGCGCCTTTGTTGCTTTTGATTACAGAAAAAATATCGACAGACGATTGTTTGCGGCATTTAGTTCTTTTCGAGTTTACGGAGAGTTCGGGGCTCGGGATACCTCTTACAGTAAAGCCCCCGGCGTGATCGTTCGCTTGAACTGGGAATTTAAGCCGGAATTCAAAGGTGTGGCAAGCCGGAGGCCCTATAACCCGCCGCCCCCCAAGCTGATGGGTGAAGGCGGCGGAGGCCAGGTTCTCGAGTTCTTCAAAGACGATTACCAGCGGTTCTTTCGCCGGTCCCAAAGAACGCACCGCCTGCCCGAAAGATTGGGCGATAGGCATCTTACAACCCGTCAGTACCAATTGGTCAATGCGGCCGATACGGTTCATCTTCCCGATGAAATCCGGGGATATGCGGCGGACGTTTTGGTTTCCGGCGGTTTGACGCGGGAAGGATTGATTACAGAGCTAAAGAAGCTGGCGGAAGCGAAACAGGGCGGTAAGCTTGTGAAGTTATTGCGGAAACAGGCGGGATTGACCTTGGAAGAATTGAAGTCTTTAACGGGGGTAGGAAGGGAGAGGGTCAGTATAAGCTGGATCAGCACGCTCGAAGGGGGAAAGAATGCGCTGACAAACGAAGAACATTTTGAAAGCATCCTGAGAGGGTTGAAGGACGCCTATGAAAAGGATGGGCGTCTCAACGCTGAAGAGGTTGATTACTATGTGCGGAAGGGCTTTGACCGGTTGAAACCAGAACAAGTTGCCTTGCCTGAAGAGAGCGCGGCGCCGGCGGCAAAAAGGCCAGGCGGGAAAGACGACGGCCTGAGCCTCATCCGCGTGCGTGACGAGGTCCCAGCGTGGGTTTTCGAGGACAAAACGATGCGGCCAAGAGACCGCCGGCTTCTCCGTACAAAGAATGTCTTTTTCTACCGGATCGTTCGCGACGGCGTGGATTTGGGATTTGTCATCCTGGCCGTTCTGAAGAACCGGGCCGGGGAAGATTCCTTGGTCATTGAAAAAATCCAGCCGCGTATCATTCATGATCAGAAGGTGCAAGCCGAGAAGGTGCGGGATTTGATCGTGCGTTATCTCAGCGAAGACAACAAAACCATCCAGGCCCTTTACACGGGTACGAAAACTGCCTATATGGCAGGTGTCTCGGAATCTCACCGCATTCGCAGAGATTTGAGCGGCGGATATTTTAAGTTGATCCCTCAGACCATGGATCTTTGGCACGAAGGGACGAAAGAGTATTATAAGGACCATCTGGCCGGTGAAATTGGCATGATATGGCGGCGTTTTGATCCGGATCAGCAAAAACGTTTTGAGTCAGCCAGTAAACACCTCGAAGCGATCCTGACCGAGCGACCTTGGGGTGCCGCCTTGATCAAGGATGCATTTGAAGCGGATATCAGCCGGTACACGACTTACCGTAGGATGCATTTGCCGTTTGATCAAGCCGATCTACTTGTCCTGGAAGAAATCGTGCGGCTGCTCGGCGAGCAGCAAGGCGCCCATACATTTGCCGATAAGGAGGCAGAAGAGGAAACCAAGTTTAATGTTAGGGCGAATGTCGAGCTCCTCAAACACCAGAAGCTGGGCATCAAACCTGATTTCAAAAAGCTTTACACGCGCGCAGGGGTTAATAAGCAGGGCAAAGAGATGCGGCAGAACCGGGCCTTGAGATTCTTTCTTGGGAACTTCTGGGAAGGCGGCTACGATATGGCCGGTATGAATTGGAGTGGGATTCAGAAGCGTTTTGCCGAATGGGGTGCGGAAGATCTGTTAGATAAGATCTCGGGCGGAAAGAAGGAGCGGTTTTTGGAGTATTTAATGCCAGGAGCGTATCACCGCTCCGGCCGTTTCTTCAGACTGAGGACGGAATACCGTCCGTCCCCGGAAAATTTTCAAAGATATCTGAACGGAGAATGGTATGCAGTCCCTATCGGTGCGGAATACGTTATACGAGGTGATGAAAAAATACCGCCTCACTGGAAAGATGTTCCGAGCGATTTTTTTCGCTCACGCAGGGGGCATACGGTCCGGTTTGAAATCATGGATGCGGGCGTAGTCGGTCACGAAATTTCCACGTCTCATATGGTTAAAGGTGTATTCTTCTTTCGCGAAGGCAAAATTCATTATGAGGCAAGCCGGCCGGGCGTTATTCAACGTGGAGAACCAAGGATTCCCCCTGGCGGGATTAATCCAAAAAAGATGCCAACGCTTGATTTAAAGATGCGGATTTTACAGCATGCCGAAGACCTCATGGGGCAAAGAGTCGTGGCTGAAATCGTTCAGAATGTCAATAATGCCATTGACCGCCATCCGTTACTAAGTTCCGATCCCCAGAAAGTCCTCTCAGATTTTATGGCCTTTGTTGAAGAAGCATCGAACCTTTCAAAAATATATGAGATTAAGCGATTTTTCGATTCTCTTATTCCTCGAGACGATGGTTCATTGAGGCGGTCTGAAGTAAGAGCGCCGGGGTTTGACGACGTGAAACTGCTTGTGATCAATCGCGAGCGTGTCCAGAATCTCCGAAAGAAATATGTGGTGCCCGTGGATATGGATATCTTTGAGGCATTAGAGCCGGCACAGCAGGAGGAGTTTTACAAATCCATCAAAATGTATTCTGAAAACGGAAAAGTGTCCTTCCTATTCGTAGTCGATATCCGCGGGGATCGGCGCATCTCACCTGCTTGGTCGACCGTGAGTGAGTTAACCAAAAAGCACCGAAATGTCAAAGTGAAGACATTGACAAGCGCGAACATCGGCCAGCCGCTTTTGAGTATGAGCGAAATCCGGGGGCGGAAGATTCTCGGCATTTTAAAAGAGGGCGCGCAAGCAATCCAGGCGGAACGTTTGAAGGAAGAGATTGGGGAAGATGACCAGTTGTTTTGGCTGAAATATATTTTGGATTCAAAAGAGCCCGGGTTGCTGATGTCAGCAATCAAACTTCTTGATTCCGGCCGGGATGATCTGCTTCGATTAAAAGGTTTTTTTACGGCACGAGATATTCCATTCTCCCTACTTTCTGAAATTAGAAACATTCTTCTTACCTATGAATACGTTGGTCAGTCTGCTTAAAGTTGTTGCGACGTATCGACCTTACCTGCTAGCTGTTGCTCCATCCCGGGGGGTCTGATATAATGCCCTCCTTCATATTAAACGGTCTAACATTCCACAAGCGAGGAGATCATCCATGTCCGAAGCTGAAAGAAAAGGCGCAGTCACTTTTAAAGGCAACCCGCTGACCCTGATCGGTCAGGAACTCAAAGCCGGAGACAAGGCCCCGGCATTTCGGGTTTTAGCAAAAGACTTGAGTGAGGTAACCCTCGAAAATTCGAAGGGGAAAACGCGCCTGATCAGCGTGGTTCCGTCCCTTGATACCCCGGTCTGCGAGCTCCAGACGCAGCGTTTTAACGAAGAGGCTTCCAAGCTTCCGGCAAATGTGGCCGTGCTCACGATCAGCATGGACCTTCCCTTTGCTCAAACCCGCTTTTGTTCCGCCAACAAGGCCGACAAGATTACGGCTTTGTCCGACCATCGCGAGGCATCTTTCGGCAAGGCTTACGGGGTTTTGATTAAAGAGCTCCGGCTGCTCACGCGCGCGATTTTCGTGATCGGGCCCGACGACAAAATTCAGTATGTTGAGTATGTCAAGGAAGTGACCCAGCACCCGGACTACGACAGGACGCTTCAGGCGCTCAAGGCTCCGAGCGCGGTTTAAAATAATAATGCCGTTTGAGTTGGGTGCTTTTTTCAGAATATTTTTCTCCCCCTTGGGGAGACAAGTCAGGAGGAGGGGGTGAAGCTTGATTTCCCCTTCACCCGAGTCCTCTCCCCAAAGGGGAGAGGGGAAAGTGCCATACTCAAGATAATGTTGTCTAGGCGATTAAACGGAAGCCGCGTTTTGCGGCTTCCGTTTTTTTTCTTCGGTCTTACGTTTCTTCTGCTCTCGCTC
>JAHFHI010000221.1 GCA_023246995.1 Candidatus Omnitrophota bacterium | reverse complement strand
TGTCCAAAAGGAATTGGTCAGGAAGCGATGCTGGGCGAAGGGGTATTGCCGGAAAGCGTCTGCCCTGCCGGGGCCGAACCGCCTTGAGAAATAAGGGCCGGAGCCGCGACTTCCAAAAGGGATGCGACCTCTTCCTTGGGCTTGTCCTCCTGCACCACTTGGTCGAGACGGCGCAGCTCTTCGACCAGGATCTCACGGGCCCGACGAAAACGCCCGTCGGGGAACTTAACCCAAATGTAATTGCCTTTGGGGACCGTAGTATTGCACCAGCGCAGAATCCATTCCGAGGAGGTCTCGGAGTGGTATTTCCGGGAGAGAAACCACCGGGCGAGGCGGCTTACAAACCGGGTCGTAAAATAATGCCCGTCATAAACGATTTGGATATCCTCTTCGGAAAAGCGGTCAATCAAATAGAGGAGCTTTGAAAATTCGGATGTGGGCCGCGTCCTAAATAGCTTATAGGCTTTGGATTCCCGGATCTCCTGGAATTCCGGATAGAGGGCAAGGCTGCCTCCCGCAAAAACCATTCCAAGGGACACAAACCCAGCCAGGATTCCCGCCATAACGAGCATCATTTTAGGCCTGCGCATGAAAGACCCCAGCCCCCTTGAAACAGCCTTTTTTAAAACTCCAGTTAAAAGTACCCGAAGCGCTTTTTAAAATCAATCTCTGGAATAGAGCAATTTCTATCATTTTGCCGGAGCCGCGTCAAGCCGTGACTTCGGGGCCCGAACCCCGGCCAAACCGGCCTTTTTTACCGGGGGAAAGCTTCCCTTAACCCGCCGTCCACGGGCAGGATACAGCCGGTCGTCTTGGCCGAGCGGCCGGAGATAAGGAAGAGCACGGCCTCGGCCACATCCCAGGCCCGCACCGGGGTTTTCATAAGGTTCCTGTCTTTATAGTAATCCTTGAGCTTGGCCGGATCGATCCCGTGGCTTTTGGCCCGTTCAGGCCCGATCGTCTCCCAAAGCCCGGAATCTTCAAACACACCGTCGGGATTGATGACATTTACCCGGATACCGGCCTCTCCGTTTTCAATGGCTAGAATCCGGGCAAGCTGGGTCTGGGCAGCCTTGGCCGCGCTGTAAGCTCCAAAATCCCGGCCTGGTGCGGGCACATTCTTGGACGCGATAAACACTATAGCCCCGCCGAGTTTCTGGCGCTTCATGATCCGGACCGCTTCGCGGGCGGCCAGAAAATGCCCGCGGGCATTGACCGCCATACTCCTTTCCCAGTCCTCATCCTTGAGATTTTCGATCGACGACACGTGAGCCCAACCGGCATTGGAAACCAGAAAATCAAGGCCCCCGAGAGCGGTCACGACTTCCTCAAAAGCCCCGGCCACACTTGCGGGACGAGTCACATCCATCTCCAGCGCAAAGGCCCGCTTGGCCTTGACCACTTCGTTGATTTCGCAAGCAGCCTCGCAAGCTCCCTTGAAATGAATGTCCGCCAGAAAAACATGCGCCCCGGCCTTGGCAAGACAAAGCGCCGAGGCCTTTCCGATCCCCCGCGCAGCGCCGGTCACAAGGCCGATCCGCCTTGAAAGTTCGGCTTCGGGCGGCGCCAAAGAAAGCTTGTAGAGTTCAAGAGGCCAGTAATCCATTTCAAAGGCCAGTTTCTCGGAAAGCGATTCGTAGCGCTCAAGCGCTGAAGCATTTTTCATGATTGCGATCGAATGTTCATATATCTCCGCCACAATTCGCGCATTTTTCAGGTCGCTTCCGGTTGTAATCATGCCGACCCCCGGCACCAAAATCACTTTGGGAAAAGGATCCAGCATTTGAGCCGTCCCGCCCGGCAGCAAATGCCGGTATTTCAGAAAATACCGTTTGTGCGCTTCCGCGTAGGCGGCAATCTGCCGGCTAAAAGAGGCTTCTGTCAATTGCCCCGCTCCTCCCCTTGCCGCAACTTTCACATAAAGCGGCACCCTGCGTGTGCGAAGCATGTGATCGGGCGTGGCCGGTCCTTTTTGAGAGATCCGGACGGTGTCTTTGGCTCCGGCAAAATCCATCACCTCGGAACCGGACTCATGATGGAGCACTACTTTCTGGTTAGCGCTCACTTCCCGGCGAACCACCGGCAAAAAACGCAGCAGCCATGCGCGCCTTTCGGCGGCCGGGAGCGCCTTATAAAGAGGCGCACTCCAGTGTTTTCTTTTGCGCGCCCGGGCCAAATGCCGCTCGGCGCGCGTGACCATTTCGATCGTACGGCTGTAACTTGTCCGGGCATCCGGCCCCCAGGTAATGAGCCCGTGTTTTTCAAGGATCACGCCTTTGACGTGCGGGTTCTTGCGGTAAGCTTCGCCTACCCACTTGGCCAGGGTAAAGCCGGGTTTGACGTAAGGCACCCAAAGAAGTTCCTCCCCGTAAATTTCGCGCGCGTGCCTGCGCCCGTTCGGAGTATTGGTAATCGAAAGAATGGCATCGGCGTGGGTATGATCGATATCCGGATAATCCACAAAAGCGTGCAGGAGCACTTCGATCGACGGCCTTGGGGCCTTGGGATCAAGCAAGCAGCGCGAAACAAAATCCACCATCTCGTCATCGCTCATGCGCTCGCGCTTGAAAGTCTCGAGCAAATCATCGAGCGCGACGGGCGGATAATCCCGGCGCACGGAGCTTTTTAGGTCAGAGCCGCTGCCTTTAATAAGAAGCACCCGGCGCATCCGGCCCAGGTGATCGAGCTGGCTGGTCTTAGTCGAGGTGTTTCCCCCGCCCCAGACGCAAAGCTCGGGTTCGCTTCCGATCAGGCGCGAGCGGTAGACTAGAAGATCGAGTTTATCCTTAGCTTTGGCCGCCTCGCGTTCGCTCCATAGATTTTTCATAAAGGCGGGTATGATACCACAATCCCCCGCCCCGGCAAATCCCGCGCAAGAATCAAACAGTCTTGGGGATTGATCTATCTTTTCAAGGATTTTGCGTTTGGCATTTCCCCCTCGTCTAGGGGGAGAAAAGAATATCCTAAAAAAAATTCCGAACTTAAAAAAGATTTAAAACAAAATAGCCAGTTTGCAGGGGACGTGAAAATTACGGCAGGATGATGTCGTTTTCGAGCCAGGCGTACTTTGATTCAAGCGCGTTCAGCGCGATTTTGTAGGCAAAGCCATCGCTATTGATAAAAAGACCGCGGAATTGCTTTTCGATTCTTCCCCGCGCGTGGCGGCAGAAAAGATCCGCGAGTTCGACCGCGCTTTCATCCCCCGGTTTTTCAGAGGTCATGCGGATCGCGCGGCTGCAGGCGGCGGCCATGGCAAAAAGATCGGTGCCGACGTTGACCAGCCGGCTCATGAGCTGCTGTTTGGATTCGAGTTTCTGCTGATAAAGCACCATGGAGTGAAAAAGATTCCGCGCGAGGCGCCGCGAGGCTTTGGCCGCGTATTTCATGTGGCCCCGGAGCGCGGCCGGGATCACAACCCCTTCCGGGAGCTGATGCGCGCAAAAATACTGTTTGGGATACCAGCTCGCGTAGA
>JAHFHI010000012.1 GCA_023246995.1 Candidatus Omnitrophota bacterium | reverse complement strand
AAAAAAGGCAGTTTATGAGAGTGAGAAGAATCGTGGACGTGCGCGTGCGGGCTCATACGGTTTTGGGTTTCATCATTTTGGCCGTCCAGGCGGCGAATTCTTCAGGGGTTTCGATAAAGAAAAAGCCCCGCATACGGTAATGCCCCAAACCGCAGAGCTGGGCGCAGGCGATTTCAAATTTTCCGGTTTTAGCGGCCTCGAACCAAACTTTAATTTTTTGACCGGGGATGGCGTCCTGCTTCACCCGCATGACAGGCAGAAAAAAGCTGTGGATGACGTCTTTGGAAAAAAGGTGCGCGATCACCGGTTTTCCGACCGGAATATGAAGCTGATTGATGGTCTTGAAATCATCCGCGCCGGCCGGGTCATTCGGATCAAGGCCGATCGGGTTGGTCGGGCCCATCAGTTTTGGATCGGTTTTTCCAAATACCCCGTCGGGGCCCGGATAATGAATATTCCAGGCAAACTGCTCCGCAACAACCCGCACCTCAAGGGACTGATTCGCGGGCGGGAGAACATCGCGGTACTGGTGGAAAAGGGGGAAAGCGAAACCCACGAGAAGAAAGACCTCGAAGAGAGCTACGGCCACTTCGATATAAGCCGGTGCTTTAAAATGATGGAGTTTATAAGTAGCCCGATGCCCGGGGCGCTCGCGGAACCGGACAAGGGCCATAATCAGGTAGGTGAGCCAGCCGATAAAGAGAACGGCCATAAAACCATGAAAGATGTAGATCAGAAGATCGATCTTATCGCCGTGAACCGAGGCGTTAAAAGGAAGGCCCCAACCGTAATATTGAGATTGCGCCGGATTCAAACTTATGCCCTTAGCGTTAAGTAAAACAGTTCTTCAAGAAAAACAGGCATAAGACTACGCTTAAGCGTTGAGCTTTTCAAGCGGAAAATGATTCCAACTGTGACCCGGGTCACGACTTGAGGCGGAGCCGCGGGCTATACTTCTAGCGGAGGATGGAGATGGAAGCAAAAAATGAATGGCTTGAAAAAATTGAGGATTTATTGGCTTTTGAAGAAAAAGCCAGGTCTCTCGGGCAGCATCGCCTGGAAGTTGCGCTTGCGGCGCTGAAGGAGTTGTCTGCAAGCGGTGAGGATCGTCTCAAGATACGCAAGATGCTCGGGCGTTTGGAGTCCGATGCCTCTGCGCGGCTTGAAGGTCTGAAGGACTTGCGGCGCAGGTGCCGCCAGAAAGGAGACTAGCGCGCGATGGACCCGCTCAAACGGATGTTGGAGTCTACGCAATATTTGTGGTGCCTTGAAGAAAAGGCCTTTGGGCTTTATACCGCGGCCCTGGAAGGGTGCCCTCCCGAGGAACGCTCCGGACTTGAGAAGTTGCGCATGCAGGCCGCGGCGCAGCGGCAGCTATGCGAAAATCTGCTGGAGACGCTTGAACATTACCAATCCAGGAAAAGGCAGGCCCCGTTTTTTAAGTCAGGAGCCGGGGTGGTTCTGGCCTATGTCGGGGCCGGAATTCTTCTCGGTCTCGGAGCCCCGGCCGGAAGTCTCTTAATCAAAGGTCTCGGCACGGAATACCGGGCCATATTTTCCTGGGTCCTGGAGGAATGGTCGATGAATCACTGGTTTTATCTTTATATGACGATTGGGAGCGTGACGGCGTTTTCTCTGGCCGCGGTCTTCAGCGCGGGAGTGCATTTGGGACTCAAGGCCAAAACCCGGGATCTTGCCGTCAAGGCCCGGGTGCTGGAAGACCTTTCGGAAAAGGACCCGCTTACCGGGCTCTATAATTTTGGATATCTGCGCGAAAGGATTTTTGTCGAATTTGAGCGCGCCCGGCGTTTTCAGACGCCCCTTTCTGTGCTGATGATCGACGTCGATCATCTGAAAGTTGTCAACGACACACACGGGCATCCGGCCGGGGATCTTCTTCTCGAGCAGGTGGCGTCCGTCCTGCGCGCCCAGATCCGCATGATCGATACCGCGATCCGCTACGGGGGGGATGAGTTTCTGGTGGTGCTTCCGGTCACAAACCAGGCCGGAGCCATGATTGCCGCCGAGCGCATCCGCCTCAAGATCAAGGAACTCCAGATTGATTATCGCGATGCCGCAATCAAGACCACGGCCAGCATGGGGGTTGGGACCTTTCCCGCTCCCGGGGTTCAGGATGTGGATCAGATTATTAATGCGGCCGACAAGGCCCTCTATGCGGCCAAGCACAGGGGCCGGGATACGATTGTGTGCAGTGGAGATTTGAAGCCGGAAATCTAGAGGAGCAGGAGCTCTTAGGAAACCAGGGCCGGTTCCAGGACGAGTGTCTCGGCGGTGATTTCAGAGAGGGCCGGGGGCGGGGTGACCCGCGTGAAAAGAACAGCGCATAGAATCGAAAGCAGGATCCCCGCCAGGTAGTGAAACGCGTTTTCATCCATAACGATCAAGGGCGGCTCGGGCCCGCCGAAAAGAAATGTTGAGACATGCCTTCCCCAGTAAGCCATCCCGAGAAAAAATACCCCGTGAGCGATTTTGAGGCCGGTTCCGAGAAAAACCGCACCCCGGGCGGTTTGAAAATCACGCCGCAGAAGAAGAGCCATGCAGATCAAATAGCATCCAAGAAGCGCGCCCACGCCGAAACGGTGGATATGAAAGCGGTGCTGGGATGTCATGAACCGGATGAGAGCTTCCTTCTGCTCGGGGTTCTCCGGGGTAAAGGCCCCTCGAAGAAGTCCCCAAAGCTTCCAATTCTGGATCGCATCCTCGGCTTGGGCGGAAGTCATCGGCGTGAGCCAAGTGCGCTTGTCGGCGATAAGAAGGATTGAAAGCGCGAGGAAAAGGCCGATAAAAAAGAAACGCATGATGTCAGGCTTGGAAAGCGGGAGACCTTTCTTTAATAAGGAATCTCTCATGGGATGTAAAACTTTACCCGCAATCACGTAGAAATAAAAGGGGGGTGTGAGGAGCTGCGCCATGACGCTTTTGAATGAAACCTTCCGCTATATTTTGCTATTTTTCCTTGGGGGATTCTTGTTAAACTTGAGGCACAGCCGGATTTCCCCTTATTTAAAAAGGGAGAAGGAGTGAATGCTTAAGGGGTTGAGTCGGCACTTTACCCTCGCTCCTTTGGGGAGATGTCGGGGTGAGGGGAAAAACAAGCCGCCTCCCCGAGTGAAAAAAATCGGAGTAGACATTAAGAGCGCCTCATGCGCCAAGCTTGGGCAGAGGGAAACCATCATGAGGAAATTTGGAAGCGAAACATGAGTCGTGAAAATTTTCAGATAGGCATTGATCTTGGCGGGACGAAAATTGAAGGCCGGGTCATGGCTCCGGACCATCAAGAAGTCGTTCGGAAGCGTCTCGCGACCGAGCGCGAAAAGGGCTATGAGGCTATTTTAGAAAAAATCGCGGATCTGTATAAGGATCTCTGCGCTAAAATTCCGCCCGGCAGCGGGCACACTCTTGGCATCGCCACTCCGGGCGCGCTTTCGCGGCGCACGGGCCTTTTGAAAAATTCCAATTCCGTTTGTATGAACGGGCAACCGCTTAAAAGCGATCTTGAAAAAATACTGGGACGAAAATTTGCTTTGCAAAACGACGCCAATTGTTTCGCCCAAGCCGAGGCTGTGATGGGCGCGGGCCGCGGCAGGGATCGGGTTTTTGGGGTGATTATGGGCACCGGATGCGGGGGCGGGATTGTGGAGCGGGGCGCCGTGATCACGGGGCTGCAGGACATTGCCGGGGAATGGGGCCATATGGCGATCGATCCTGCCGGGCCGCTCTGCTACTGCGGCTCGAGGGGCTGTGTCGAGACATTTGTGAGCGGGGGAGGACTTGAAAGAAGTTACAAGGACCGCTTCGGCGAATCCGTCACGGCTGAAGCGATCGTGAGCCGGTTCCGCAAGGGCGAGGCGGACGCGGGATCCGTCATGGAGGAGTTTTTTAAAAATTTTGGCCGGGGGCTTGCAAATTTGATCCATGTGCTTGACCCTGACATCGTGGTGCTCGGGGGCGGGCTTTCCAATATTGAAGAACTTTATGCCGCCGGCACCGATTGGGTGCGAAAATTTATCTTCAGCGACAGCCTTGAAACACCGATTGTAAAAAATAAACTGGGGGATTCAGCCGGGGTGATCGGCGCGGCCCTGATCGGAATTTAAACATGATCCTTGCAACGCTTTGCTATGTTCAAAAAGACTCGCGCACGCTTATGCTCCACCGCGTCAAGCGTCCGAATGACATCCATCAGGGCAAGTGGAACGGGCTCGGGGGCAAAATGATGCCGGGCGAGACCCCGGAGGAATGCGTGATCCGGGAGGTACGCGAAGAGTCGGGCCTCGAGATCCGCGCCCCCAAACTTTGCGGCATTCTGACATTCCCTAATTTCGACGGCCGCCACGACTGGTACGGGTTTGTCTATACGACGTCCGATTTTGAGGGTGAACTCATGAGCGATCCTCCCGAAGGGGATCTTGCGTGGATCGAGGATTCAAGGCTTCTCGAGCTTCCGATGTGGGAAGGCGACCGGATTTTTATCGGCTGGATCCGCGAAGGCCGTTTCTTTTCCGCGAAATTTTGCTATGAAAACGGAATTTTCAAGGGCCACGAAGTTGCTTTTCATGACACGCCGCGGGTTTGGAAATAAGATTTCTCATAACCTTCACCCCCCTTCTCTTTCAAGGGGGGAGGGAGGGCCTATTGAAAATGCCGAACTTGAGTTCAGGAGTTGAAAATCGATGATTGAGCTTTTGATTTTTGCCGCGCTTTGGATTCCGGCGATTCTCGGATGGGGGATGATGCTTTCCATGTTTTTGGGTTTGATTCCCGCGAGGGATGAGGAGGGGCACGGCCCCCGTATCGATTATTATGGCTTCATGGGCCTCGCAGGCATGGCTGTGCTCGGCGCGGCCGCTCATTTTATGGCGCCGCTCGGAATTTTCTGGGGCGCGCTGGTTTTTCTGGGCGGATGGCTTTTATTTTTTTATGGGCGCAAAGAAATTCTTTTCGGTCTCTGCCGCTTGAATCTGGCGGTACTCGCGGCTGTCCTCGTTTTTTTTGCCATGGCCGCGGCCGCAAAAAAAACCTTTGATTTTGACACCGGCGCCTATCACCTTCAGGCCGTCAACTGGATTTATGAAAGCCGGATCGTTAAAGGCCTCGCGAATCTTGAAGGAAAACTCGGTTTTAACTCGCTTTGGTTTGTTCTCGGAGCTACATTAAAAGCCCTGCGCCCCGAAGGCCGTATTTCCTTGCTTAACCTTTTGATGGTTTATTTCTTCGCGGCCGCGGTCTGGGCATCTTTCAGGCGTATTTTTGAAAAAAAAGCCGGTCTCGCGGATTTTTTTATGGCCCTGTGCGCGATCCCGCTCGCCTATGAAGGCATCGGGAAACATCATCTCATCGGCCTTTCAACCGATCTTCCGGTCACTTTTCTGACGCTTTATCTGACAGGTCTCTGGATCCGGAGTTTCGAGGAACCCGAAAACGTTTTCGCCCGCGCGTGTTTTTTGCCGCTCGCGGCGTTTGCGCTGACGCTCAAAGTTTCAGCCTTTCCGGTCTTTGCGGGAAGCCTTCTGATTTTTTGGCTTAACAAAAGCAGCCGGCTTCCCCACATAAAGCGGATTTTTTCCTTTGGGATCCTGCTGTCAGGTTTGTGGATGGCTCGGGGCGTGATGCTTTCGGGCTGTCCGGTTTATCCGCTTGAGTTCGGATGCGTGCAGAGCTTGGACTGGAGCGTTCCCCAGACCCTGCTTCAGGGCGAAACCGAAGTCATTGCCAAATGGGCAAGGCTTCCGTCGCAGGTGGATGAAACCCGGGCCACAAAAGCCTGGAGTTTTCTTCCGGCCGGGAAGCCGGAGGAGATGGTCAGGGATTGGCGGTGGCTCAAGCCCTGGCTTGTGCGTATGGCCGAGGAACCGGGCGCGCGCGCGGCCGGATTTCTTTTCCTGGCCGGATTTTTAACGCTTGCCGCACTTCGGAAATTGAGGGGGGTGCTGCGGGAAAGTTCTTTCGCGGTTCCTTTTGCCCTTTCGGCCGGAGGGATTCTTTTTTGGTTCCTTACCGCACCGGACCCGCGATTTGGTTACGGATCTCTTTTTTCGGTCGGAATTCTGCCCGCCGCCGCGGCGCTTCGGCGTATGAAGGGCTTTTGGGCGCCCCGGCTCACGGCGCTTGTCGGCATCTGGTTTTTAAAAGGATTCGTCGTGCTGCTCGTTTCCGGCGTTTCTCACGGCTCAAAGGCGCTTTCCTGGAAAGACGCACCGGCTTATCCAACGGCCGTGACCACCGGGGTTAAAACACTCGAGGGGTATCCCCTGAACGTGGCGGGCGCGTTTCAATGCTGGGAAGCGCCGCTTCCCTGTGTGCCGTCCCCCCGGCCGGATCTTAAAGTAAAAGTTTCGCCTTCAGGGTTTCCGGAGATGTTTTGGTATGACCGGGAATTCAAAGCCCGGGCCAAGGATTTGGATTAGCGCCTAGGCGTCCAAAAGCCGGTAGATTTGATTCAAAAGCTCGAGAGGATCATAGGGTTTTGTCAGATAGCCGTCGGCGCCGGCTTCCATGCCCCAGAAGCGGTCATTTTCAGAAGATTTCGCGGTAAGCATGATGATCGGAATCGTCCGGTATTCGGGATCGCTTTTCAGTGTTTGACAGACTTGATAGCCGTTCGGGGGCGGCATCGCGACATCAAGCAAAATGAGGTCAGGTTTTTGCTCGCGCGCCATTTGGAGGGCCGCCTCGCCCGAACTGACGGCAATCACGCTAAACCCGTTTCCCTTGAGACGGGCTTCGACCATCATCAGCACGTGAATATCATCATCCACCACTAAAATTTTTTTCGGCATGTTTGGGATGTGGGATCTCCTAAGCGGCCCGGGCCTTTGTATAGCCCGCGGCCTGAAGCAAGTCTTCCTCGGTCGTGCCGTCAAAGGGATAAGTCGCGGATCTCCAGAAGATTTCCGGCGGAAAATCGAGCTTAAGATCCCGCGCGCTTAGCTCGAAAGCCTCTTGGATTTTTTCCGCTATTTTTTGCGCATGCGGCGCGCTGGTTTCTGAAAGCCCGAGAAGCAGGCAGTGCGTGTCGCGGCTGATCGTATCCCCCTGATGCTTCATGCCGCGCCGGGCGGTCTCCTCGAATTTCTGCATAACCTGCGCCATCCGGGCATCGCCCGCTTTTGCGAGCAGAGCCTCGTAATTTTTGAGGCGGCAGAGCACGACCGAAAAAGGCGCGTTTTCTTTGACGGCGCGCTTGAGCCCGGAGGCCACGGATTCCTTGAAGACATCGTAGGCGTTTAGCTTCGGGATCGAAAAAATAAAACGGCTCCCCGTGTTCGGCTGGCTTTCGACATGGATTTTACCGCCGTGCATCTCCACGATGCCTTTACAGATGGCCAGGCCGAGTCCGGTGCCTTTTTCGCCCGGGCCTTCCTGACGCCCGAACTGCTCGAATTTCCCGAAGACCTTGGGGAGGTCTTCGGCCGCGATGCCCCGTCCCGTGTCGGCGACCGTGCAGTGAAGGAAGCTTTCATCGTCTTCAACCTGAATGACGATATGGCCCTCCTGGGTGAATTTAAGGGCGTTTCCGATCAGGTTGGTGAAGACCTGGATGATCTTGTCGCGGTCGATGTAAACCTTGAGGCTGCCTTCCTGCGGGAGGGTGGTCCTAATTTCAAGGTGTTTTGAGCGGGCGGTTGAATAAAATCCCATGGCCACGGCCTGAACGAGTCTGGAAAAATCCACGAGCTCGCGTTTCAAGCCGACTTTGCCGGCTTCGATTTTGGAGACATCCAGCAGGTTGTCGATGATGCGCTTCAGGCGGTCGATATCCTGCAGGGAGACGTTCAAAAATTTCTGCTGGTCCGCCGTGACCGGGCCGAGCATGCCGTCATAGACCAGGCTCACGCCTTCCCGGATCACCGTAAGCGGGGTCCGGAGTTCATGGGAAACCGTTGATATGAATTCAGTTTTCATTTGGTCAATTTCTTTTTCCCGGGTGATATCGCGAAAAATTTCGACCGCGCCGATCGTGGCCGCATCCAGGATGATGGGGGAGACCGTGGCAGAAACCGGAAACTTGGAACCGTCGCGGCGCACGTAATAAAGCGAGGCTGAAAGCCTGCGGCCCATGGAAAGCGCGAGGCGGACGGGATTCTGCTCCGGCGCGATCTCATGGTTTTTGTCATCCTCCAAACGGATCAAATCCGTCAGGGCCTTCCCGATCGCTTCCCCGGGTTTGATGCCGAGCATCTGTTCGGCCTGGGTATTGGCCATGATAATGCGGCCCTTTTGATCGAAAGCCATCATGCCGTCTCCGAGACTTGCCAGAAGGGCTTCGTATTCGACTTTTTCACGCTCGATTTTTCGGGTCGCGACCTCCACTTCGCCCAAGGCCCTTAAGGTCGCGAACTCGGCTTCCTGAAGCGTGCGGTTTTTCTCTTCGATCTCCGCGACTTTCTGCGCCAATTCCTTGGTTTTCTCGCGCACCTTGCGCTCAAGCCCGGAATAGGATTCCCGAAGTTCGTAGGCCATGTTGTTAAAGGCCTGGGCCACGCCGCCGATTTCATCCTGGGTTTCGACCTTGATCCTGTGCTTGAGGTCGCCTTTTCCGATTTTGCGCACGCCCTCATCAAGGCTCTGAAGCGGCCGGATAATCGACCGGGCCACGAAAAACCCAAGAACGAGGGCCATCAAAATGGCGAGCAGGCTGAAGATCAATATAATCCGTATGGAATTTTTGATTCTCTGCCGGGCTTGCACCACAGCCTGGTCCACCCGGCTTCCGGCCACCTGAATGGCTTGGCCGAACTTTTCCCCGCGCCGGTCAATATAATTTTGGAGACCTTCTTTGTATTCTCCTTTGGCTTTCCAGTATTCAGGGTTCTCGAGAATGGCCAGAGCCCGGGGTTGAATCCCGCTCTCGGCGTAGGAGATGGCCTCATACTCCATGGCGACGAAGCGCTTTTTGGCCGCAAGAACGCTTGAAAATATTTTCCGGTCGTCTTGATCGCCTTTGCGCAGGGCCTGGGCGATGAAAGCCTCCAGCTTGGGCTCCATGGTCCGGTACCGGTCCTTCCAGATGAGGTCCCCGTTGGTGGCATAATTACGAACCGATTCCGTGAGGATTTGGTGGTAGGACATGATTTTTTGAGCCAGACTATCCAGTTGGGAGGTGGTTTCAATCTCCTGGAGGCCCTTCGGGATATCCTGACTAAGCGGAGTTTCGGTTCTTTTGATTTCCAAATACGCGATGACGCTGACAAGACTTGTCAACAAAGCAAGCGTGAGAAAGGCAGCGGTGAGACGGGGACCAATGGGTAGTCTTTGGATCATGAAAGCAAAACGGAGTTTTTAAAAGGCTGTTTGCAATATGTCATAGTACGAAAAAGCGTTAACAAGTAAAATATAGCCGTTCTTTCAGGGCTTTTCCAGGCGGCAGCCAAGAAATTGCTTCTGCGGGTTTAAGGGGAGATGCCGATAATTGAGGGGAAAAAATTAATATGGCCAAAATCCTTGTGGTAGACGACGAAACCAATATTCTCATGGTGCTCGAAGTCCGTCTTAAAAAGATGGGCTATGAGGTGATTACGGCTCTTGACGGCCAGGAGGGGCTGGCCAAGGCACGGCTGGAGAATCCGGATCTTATTTTGCTCGATATCATGCTGCCCAAGCTGGATGGTTTTCGAGTTTGTCGCATGCTTAAGTATGACAAGAAGTTCCAGCATATTCCGATCATTCTTTTATCCGCCAGATCCCAGGATTCCGATATCCAGACCGGTCAGGATCAGGGGGCGAATGCCTACATGACAAAGCCTTTCCAAACAGAAGCACTTCTCGCCAAGATCCAAGAACTTCTGAATCCGGAACAGAAGTAGATCTTTATCTATCAATTAAAATCAAAAACTGTCATTAATTGACATTTATATAAAAGGGAGGCATTTTTTACACAGGTACTAAAAACTTTAGAAAATACTAATATTTATGAGAATGAGGCATGAATCAGCCTGGCTATCGTCTGGGGTGAAGCCGGAAGGCTCGGCCTCAAAGGGCTGTTTCTATCGAGAGCTTCGATATCAGAATGCATGTCGGAGGGGATCAGGTGGAAAGGAAGACGGTTATGAATGCCGGAGATGAGGAGCTGGGGCGAAGACTCCTCGAAAAAGGACTTTTGAGCCTGGAGCATCTTGCGGACGTAGGCGCTAAGGCTGTTGAGCGCGGCGTGCCCTTGTCCCGGTTTCTTTCGGAATCCGGCGCCGTACCCAAAATCCAAGTCTATGAAACTCTTTCCGAAATTCATGGCATTCCTTATGTGGACATTTCCAACTTTGAAATTTCCGAAAAAGCCATCGCGGCCATTCCTTCGGAAGTGGCGCACCGCTGCAGGGCCATTCCGCTTTTTAAAATCGGGGACACCCTGAACGTGGCTATGGAAAATCCCGAAGACGTAAGCGCCGTTGATTTTCTTGTCCAAAAAAGCCAGTGCCCGGTGGATGTCTGCCTCGGCGCCGCCGAAGATATTGAAGCGGCGCTGAAGGAGTATTACGGATCGGCGAGCGCGGTGAGCGAACTTTTGGACAGCCTGACCCGCGAAAGGAGCCGCCGCCCCAAACCCGCCGCTCCGGACCCTTTGAAGTCCCCGAGCGCGGCGTCGAAGCCGGTTCCGTTTTTGCGCAAGCCGGGTGAAAAAAATCCCGTGATCCAGCTTGTGGATTTGATTCTGCGCCAGGCCGTCGAGGAAGGGGCGAGCGATATCCATATTGAGCCTGACGAAAAGGTCCTGCGCGTGCGCTACCGGGTGGACGGTGTCCTGCACGATGCGATGCAGCCCCCCAAGGACATGGAGTCGGAAATTATTTCCAGGATCAAGGTCATGGCGGACATGGATATTGCCGAAACGCGAAGTCCCCAGGACGGCCGGATCAAGGCCCGCATGATGGACAAGGATGTTGAAATGCGCGCTTCGTCCGTGCCCACGGTGTACGGCGAAAATTTGGTGCTGCGAATCCTGAAAGACTCGGGCGCGGTGCTTGACCTCGGGGGTCTCGGATTCACCGAGGAGATGAAAGGCATTTTTGATGAAATGATCCGGGTTCCCTACGGCATGATCCTGGAGACCGGCCCCACGGGGTCCGGAAAGACGACCACACTTTACGCGGCCCTAAACCGCATCAACTCCGAAGAGCGCAACATCGTGACCGTCGAAGATCCGGTGGAGTACAAGCTCCCCTTGATCCGCCAGATTCCGGTCAACAGCAAAGCGGGCCTGACTTTCGCGACCGCGCTTCGGTCGATTTTGCGCCAGGACCCCGATGTGATTATGGTCGGCGAAATCCGGGACAGGGAAACCGCCGAAATCGCGATTCAGGCCGCGCTCACCGGGCACCTTGTTTTCAGCACGCTTCACACCAACACCGCGTCCGGGGCGATCAGCCGCCTGGTGGACATGAAAATCGAGCCTTTCCTGATCGCCTCTTCGGTGGTGGGCGTTATTTCCCAGCGCCTGATCCGCAAGCTTTGCGAAAAGTGCAAGGAAGAATACAAGCCCGCGCCGGGCCTGC
>JAHFHI010000011.1 GCA_023246995.1 Candidatus Omnitrophota bacterium | reverse complement strand
GCCCTCGCTGCCGTGCCCGCTTCCGGCAATGGCGAAATCGACATAGCCTTGTGCGCGCACATAAGTCTCGAACTGCTCCTTGAGGGGCCTCGGCACGCGGGGGACCCATTGGAGGGCAAGGATGTAAGGCCTGCGCTTCAGGATGCCGCGGCAGAAAAGCTGAAACTCTTCAAGCTCGATATGGTGCCCGGCAGTATAAAAATCACGGATGGATTCGAGGATCTCAAGATTGTCTCCCATTTTGTTACGGATCGCGCCCACGCGCTCCTCGACACGCTCCGCGAATTCCTGCTCGATATAACGCTCTTCCCATCCGACCATGCTGGCAAACAGGGCCAGACTAAAACCCAACCCTATCACGCAGGCGAGCAGGACAAGGCCGTAGCGGGATCCCCTTCGGGGGCTTAAATTTTCAGAGGCTTTGGGTTTCACCTGCGGGGATCCTTGCGCGTTCAAAGTCGCCAAGACATCAAGCTGCGCGGCAAAGCCGTTCGGCGGTTGCCAGCAGATCCTCGGTGTGGAAGGGTTTGGTGATGTAGGCATTGGCGCCCAGAACTTTCCCGATGATTCGGTCGGCATCCGTTCCGCGGGCGGTCAGCATGAGAATCGGGATCGCGGAAACGGTGTCATCCGTATCCTCCCGGATGGCCTTACAAACTTCCTCTCCGGAAATGCCGGGAAGCATGAGATCTAAAATTACAAGATCCGGAAGATCCCGGCGGGCTTTTTCAAGGCCCTCAATTCCGTTTTTGGCGGACTGGACCGTGTAACCGGAAGCTTCCAGCCGCAGGCGCAGCACTTCGCGCACCGCCGGTTCATCCTCAACAACAAGAATTCTCTTAGCTTTCATCATTTTGGGAAATCCCTCTTGGCTCAAGCCGAAGTCGAAGCCCCCCCGGGGCTTCGCCGCTTGGCCTCCTTATCCAGATACATGCCCTTGTCGGCTTGCGCCATAAGGTCCTCAAGCGGAGTCGGATTCTCGGGATCAAAACAGGCCACGCCGCTGCTTAGTGAAAGCCTGTAGGGAGCCCCGGGTCTTTCGTTATAGTTTCTTAGCTGCGCGGCAAGCCGCCCCAAAACAATTGCGGAACTTTCTCCGCGAGCTTGAATGGCAAGCACCGCAAACTCATCGCCACCGATCCTGCCGATGATGTCGGAATTCCGAAAGACCTCGCGCAAAACCAAGGCCACATCCGCGAGCGCCTGATCCCCCTGCCGGTGGCCTTGACGGTCGTTGATCTGCTTCAGTCCGTCGAGATCCAGGAAAATAAGCAAGAAGCTCTCCCGGTTCCGGGCCGCAAGCTTGCGATGCTGCTCGGCCAGGGCAAAAAAACCCCGGCGGTTGTGAAGTCCGGTCAGATCATCGGCCAGAGACATATGCAAAAGCTCGGCCTGCATACGCGAACGCTCAAGGGCGTAGCGAAGAATCCTGGGCAGCATCCGCGAATGGGTCCGGCCCTTGACCAGATAGTCCTGCGCCCCTTTCTGCACGGCCTGAAGCCCCTGCATCTCATCATCCCAGCCCGTCAGCACCACAATCGGCACAGCGAGCGCGCTCAAATGAACGCGCAAGAAAGTATCAAGCCCTCGGCTGTCAGGGAGGGTCAGGTCAAGCAGGATGATGTCGGGCTTTTGGTCGCTTAAAATTCCGAGAGCCTGGCTAAGCGTCCCGGCATGCTCCACCAAAAAAGCGGGTTTCTGCTCAATCAGCAGTCTGCGTCTTATGATATCCGCATAATCCACGCTGTCCTCAATCAGCAGGACCTTGATGGTTTTAAGCGGCCCGGTTTCCTGCTCGGCCCCCAATTCCGGAACCGGCGTTTCGGGAACATTTTCACGCATCGGTAAGCTCATGATCAACCCTCTCTCTCTTCTTGGACAGGACCGGAAGGCTCTGAACGAAGCCATGCGGCCGTGACCTGATCGGCAACCCAGTAATCCAGCATCTGGGCGCTAAAACGCCATTTGGATCCGATTTTAAACCCCGGAAGCTTGCCCCGCTGCGCCAGGCGATAAACCGTTGTGGTATTAACGCCGAACCGATTCGCAACTTCCGAGACGGTTAGAAAATTTTTAATTTCCATAAAACCCTCCGGGACAAACGGGCACCGGGTTATTTCTAGCTTTTAGACTAAGAGGTCCTAACTTCCGGTCATCAAGCGCTTGTTTGAGCACTTGCTTAAAAGTTAATCGGCGGGAGAGACTATGTCAAGGCAGGCAGAAAATAAACAAATAAGGACAGCAAAACTATGCGGTGATTGCTAATGATATTTTATGCAACCGTGATCGGGCCTCTCCCCTTCCCCTGTAATCCCTTAGTAAAATAACCCTAAGGGGAGGGAAATAGCTCCAAGCCCACCCTCTCCCACGAGGCTTGGGAGGATACTTTCACGGCGTCCGAAAACCTCTTAGATTTGGATCCCAGGCCCGGATAAAAACTCCAGGTCAGCCCCCACGCTCTCAAGATCTTCCATCAAGCCTTCGGCCTCGCCCAAAACTTCCAAAATAAAGAGATCTTTGCCCATTTGATCCAACTCCTGATCCGTAAGCTCGGAAAGGGCTTTGGCTGGCTGATCGGCGGCCTTCTGAATATCTTCCGTAACTCCGGCAACAGGCGGGGTAGCTACCCGGACATGGACCCCATAGGAACTTAAAAAAAACCAAGCTGCCCCCAATACCGCGATCAAAAGTCCCGTTACGCCAATCCCGGCCATAAGGGCCCTTTGCCGCTCGCCGGCTTCAATCCTGGCATGAAGATCCTTCAGGTAGCCTGCGGTCACGGCCTGCGGCACTTCTTTCAGGCGCGCGGCGCCAAGGATCTCTCTGACTCTTGCTTCCTGGTCTTCTCGTGGAATCATTTCCGGCCTCCTTCGGAAAGATACGGCGTTATTTCCTGTTCGAATTTTTTGACCGCGAAATGAAGGGTGGCCTTCACCGTTCCTTCGGCCTGGCCCGTCACCTGCGCGATCTGCCCGATGGACAGTTCGTCTAAAAACCTCAACACAAACACCCACTGCTGCTTATGGGGAAGCTTTCGTATCGAGGCCGTAATTTTTTGATCGAGTTCCGCTCCCGCGACGATATGAACCGGACTTCGGGCGGAACTTTCTTCCACCCCTTCAAAAAAACGGTCCTGGGACTCCTGGTCCTTCCAGGCAAACAAACGCTTCCAGTTTTTGGAGCGCATAAAATCCTTGGCGGTATTCATAAGAATTCTATAAAACCATGTGGAAAATTCAGCGCGGCCTTCAAACCGCGCGAGCGCCCGGTGCGCCTTAACAAAGGCCTCTTGGGAAAGATCCCTCGCATCTTCGTAATTGCCGCATACCGCATGCGCCAACCTTATCGCTTTTGTCATATGCCGTTTCACCAGTTCGTCAAAGGCGCCTTCGCGCCCGTCCTGAAATTCCCGCACCAGTTCCAGGTCCGTGCGGGAGGATGCTTCTTTCATTGAGGCCTCTGTCTGCGCGCAGAGGCGCCACGCCGGCCCCCAGGTCCCTCTCGACTCTCCCGCTGCCCCTGAAAAACGCCGACCCGGTCTTCGGAAAACTCTCCGCCTCGCCGGATTCCAGGTCTGCCGCCGGGAGGCGGCATCCGGCCCCGGGAAGGCTGCGAACCGGCTGCGTCCTCGCCCCTCTCATGTGCCCCCAAAAATCTTTGCCCCGAAGGCTGATTCTGATCCTGCCCCTGAAACCCCGGACCAGTCCCATGGTCCTCAAGATGCCGCCCTTGAGCAAACTCCTCGCGTTTTAATTTAAATTGTTCAATGCGATCTCTTACTCCCGGATGGTTTGCTAAAAAATTTTCGGCCGCTTCCGGGTTCTCGGCGCTCAAGCGTTCAAAGCGTTCCATCCGTGCGGCCATGAAGCGCCGGAATTCCTGAGGATGATTTTGCTTCAAAAACTGCATCCTACGGTGCCGGTCCTCGGCTTGGCGGTCCAGAAACGCACCAAACCGGACCGGGTCTTGCGAGCGCAGAGCCATCATGCGCTCTCTAAAGGTGGTCCGCTTTTGGGCAATAGCCGCCTGGTATTCCGAAGGATTTTCGGTTTTAAGGCGCTCAAGCTGCTGAATCTGATTAAAAAGTTCCTCGGCCCCGCCCTCCGCGGTTTCGGCCAAAAGCCGCCCCGGAACTGCGAGCCATGCGATAACCCCAATCAATACTATAAGATAGGATTTTTTTAACATACCTAAAGGCTCCTTTACCTATACATTGGACGGTTCTCCGGCTAAAAAGGTTTAATTGTTTTATTCCGCGCTTTTGGACTCTAGGGATAAGCATTCTCAAAGAGGCTCTGCAAAAAACCGCTCTTTTCTTTTAAACCTTCCCCGGGCTTTTCCGTCTAAAGAATCAGAAACACTTAAAAGGAGGATTCAAAATGGAAAACTTCAAAGCTGTAAAACAGGACGTGTTGAGAAAAACCGCAGCAATCTCCCTTTCCCTGCTTGTCTTCACCCAGGGGATCCCCTCCCTTTGGGCTGAAGAGGATGCCGCCGCCAGTGAAAACGCTTCGGCATCTTCTGAGACGGCCGAAACGTCGGATTCATCCGCGGCCGCTTCTTCGGATGAGACCGCTCCCGGGAATCCCGGGCAAGGCCGCAGGCAGAAAATGGCCGAGTGGCTTGAGAAACATTCGGAGCTGAAATCTAAAATGGATGCCAACGGTGACGGACAGATAGACCGCCAAGAGTGGCAATCCGCGCGCCAGGCAAAACGGGAGAAGTGGCTTGAGAATCATCCGGAGGTTCAGCAAAAACTTGATGCCGACAGCGACGGTCAAGTGACCCAGGATGAATGGAAGCAGGCCCGCTCGGACCGTCAGCAGCAGTGGCTGGAAAATCATCCCCAGGCAAAACAAAAAATGGATGCTAACGGCGACGGCTCCGTGGACGGCCAAGAGTTTCGCCAGGCACGCAGCCAATGGAACCAAAATCAGGGCTTTGACCGCGACAACAACCCCCCGGGCATGACGGGCGGTGCGGGAACTAACTGGGAGAATCAGCCTGGGCCATCAGGCGGACAAGGCGCAAGCCCGGACCCGGACCGCGGACAAGAATATGGCTATGGCCGCAGGGATTATGACAACAATCCTCCGGGGATGCGCGGCGGACAGGGAACTAACTGGGAAAATCGGCCGGGTCCATCGGGTGGGCAAGGGGCAGGCCCGAACCGCGGACAAGGGTACGGCTATGGCCCCAGAGATTTTGATAACAATCCTCCGGGGATGCGCGGCGCACAGGGAACTAACTGGGAGAATCGGCCGGGGCCATCAGACGGACAAGGCGCAAGCCCGAACCGTGGACAAGGGTATGGCTATGGCCGCAGGGATTATGACAACAATCCTCCGGGGATGCGTGGCGGACAAGGAACCAACTGGGAAAATCACCCGGGTCCCTCGGGTGGACAAGGCACAAGCCAGAACCGTGGGCAAGGCTACGGCTATGGCTCAAGAAGAAATTTTGATAACAACCCTCCGGGTATGCACGGCGGACAGGGAACCAACTGGGAGAATCACCGCCCCGGCCCCGCAGGTGGCCCGGGAGCAGGCCCTAACCGGGGAGGCGGCTTTGGGGGAGGCCCAAGAGGCAATTATGGCGGAGGTGGCCGCAACCGCTAACCCCACCGTAAAACTTTTAGCAAACGGGGAAATCGGCTCAAGCCGGTTTCCCTGTTTTTTTCTTGATGCCGCGCATCAGGAAAGCTAGACTCCGGCTTATTCTTAAGGCTCCCCTATATGGGAAGGAAATTGCGGCTTGCCTTTGCCCCTCTCCCCTTTGGGGAGAGGACTGGGGTGAGGGGAAAGCCTATTCAGAAAAAAACGAGACTTCGAAAATCGAGTCTATTTATCGTGCTTTTGATTTTCATTCCTTCTGCTTTATTTTTAAATACTGCGGTTCCGGCCGGGACCGCCTCAACCCGGGCGATGGACGCCTAAGAAAGGCTAAAACCTTGCAGCTACTTTCAATTTTTTCCTGCAATGCGGCAAATATTTCCGCCAACGGCACCATCAATGCCCTGGATATCGGGGTGGATACGCTTGAGGTCGGGAGTTTCCCCTTCCCGTTCAGCCTGATCCTGATTATGCGTTTTGAATATTTTTCAACCGAAGCCGGGCCGCATGAGGCCTTGATTAAATTGATTGATGGGGACGGCGCTTCAAAATTTGAAAAAAATGTCCGCTTCAACATGGAAGCGGACAGAAAGTTTCACCAGCTCGTGGTCTCTTTCCCGCACCTGGAAGTCGAAGCTCCGGGCAACTATCGCTTTGATGTGCTGGTGGATAATGTTTTTAAGGGGTATTGGCCGCTTGATGTCGAAGCCCGGCCCGAAGAACAAAATTTCCGTTAAAGCCGCCCGGGACGGCTTCAGGCTTTCTTTGTCAGGATTTGGGCCGGATATGTTTCCGGGTAAAATCGTCCAGCCGTTCGAGAAGATCGTCGCTGTTGACGTAGCCCAAAACCTGCGACATGGGCATTTCCTTCATGGCATCCATGGCCAGACTGGAAGAACAAAAAATCGCGAACAAGGTATTCTTGGTTTCAGCCCCCGCCTGAAGCTTCCTTCGAATAGAAAACGCATCGAGCGTCTCGACATTCTCCCAAAGCTGCGCCAGCACAAGGCTGGGCTTGAGCGTGATCGCCAGCTCCACCGTTTCGGCCTCGCTTAGAGCCATGCGCACCTCGATCCCGCGGGATTCAAGATGGTTTTTAACCTTGCGCACCACGTAATCTTCCACGCCGATCAAAATAGCGACGTTCCCGGAACTTGCGGCAGGCGCCGAAGAAGGCGCCGCAGGCGTTGGCGCCACCACGGGGGAAACCGCCTTTTTGCCTGCCAAAATCTGCTCGATCGCACTCAAAAGCTGGGGGGCTTCAAAAGGCTTGGGTAAAAATCCTTCGATCTCCCAAGGCTCAAAAAACTGCTGCATCCCCCGCTTGGAGGAAATGACGACAACAGGCGTGTTTCCGATTTTCTCCTTTTCCTTGCGCAACGCTTTGACGAATTCATAGCCCGACATCTTGGGCATAATCATATCGAGAACGATCAAATCCGGACTCGTGTCTTTGGTCATTTGGAAAGCCTCAAGGCCATCGGCCGCGGTCATAACCTCATAGCCGGAGTGTTCAAGGCGGCTTTTGACAAGGCCCGTAAAAGTAACGTCGTCGTCTACCACAAGAATTCTAGAAGACATGCTTCCTCCGTTTGATGATTAAGAAGACCCGCGTTTAAAACTTACCATGGCTTTTAAGACAACTCAAGTCATGCCCCGGGAAAACTCTTCCCCCGCCGGAATCAAACCTCCGCTTTATGGGCATATTTCCCCACAAAACGATCAAGCTTGTTGATCAGCTCATCGGAATTCACAAAACCGAGGATCTGCCAGGCCGCGAGATGCTTGGCCACGTCAACGCAAAGATCCTGCCTGCAGAACACCGCGAAAGCAACGCCCTGGGTTTCTCTTTTTCTTGAAAGGCCGTGATAAACCCACAAGGCGTCAAGCGTGGCCGGGTCTTCCCAAAACTGGGCAAGGATAAAAGCCGGCTGCTTTTCAAATGCCAGCTTGAGGGCTTCTTTCTCGTCGAGCGCGACTTCGGTCTGGAACCCTCGGAACTCAAGAAAATTTTTAACTTTCCGCACAATAAAATCCTCCACGCCCAAAACCACCGCGATTTTGCCCGTGCTTGGGGCGGGGCTTGGCGCTGCCGGAGCGGCGTCTTTCGCCACGCTCTTGGGCGCTGACTCCAGGGCCAAGGCCACTCGCGCGACAAAATCTTTGGCTTCAAAGGGCTTGGGCAGAAAACAATAAATATTCCAAGGCTCAAAGAGCTGTTCCATTTTGGGTCTGGCGGAAATCACGATGATTGGAATGGGCGGAATGGTTTCACGTTTCGCCTTGAGCGCCTCCATGAAATGATATCCGGACATTTCCGGCATAAGCACATCCAGAATCACAAGATCCGGCCGCTCTTTTTCGACTTTTTCCAAGGCCTCAACGCCGTTGGCCGCGCTGATCACCTGATAGCCGAGGTGCTCGAGGCGTGCCTGCAAAACCGCGACGATATTGGGCTCGTCATCGACCACCAAAATTTTTGCGCTCAATGTCCGGCCCCCGCGCTCCCGGGCGCCTCAAAAACGGCACGCTCGAGTTTTTCAATCAACTCCCCGGTGTGCGTGTAAGTTAAAATCTGCCGCGCGGCAAAATGCTTCTGTGCATCAACTCCAAGCGCGGCCGGGCAAAAAATCCAAACCTTCACCTCCGACAATGCCGCCTGGCGGCCGAACATTCCGGCGCACATGGACGCGTCAAGAATCGCAGGGTCCTCCCAGAACTGAATCAACACAAAATCGGGCTTGCGGATTCCCGCAAGTTCGCAAAGCTCCCTTTCGCTTAAAGCCAGCTCGGTGCTGTAGCCTTTCAGCTCAAGGACCCCCTTGAGTTTCCGCACCACATAATCCTCGACCCCCAGGATCAGGGCTCCGCCTTTTTCAGAACCGGGCGGCACGGGTGCGGATTTTTGTGTGAGACCGGATCTCCCGGTCATGGCTTTGGCCACTCGGGCGGTGAGATCTTCCGGGGAAAAAGGTTTCGTGAGAAATCCATGAATTTCCCAGGGATCAAAAAATTGTTCCATGCTCGGCCGGGCCGACATCACCAGCACCGGCGGCCGCGCTTCGGCTGCGGCTGAATTCCGGAGATTTTTGACAAACTCATAGCCTGTCATTTCGGGCATGAGCACATCCAGAATAATAAGAGAAGGTTTTTCAACACGGACTCTTTCGAGGGCTTCGGCTCCGTTCCGGGCCGAGAGAACATCGTAGTCGGAATCTTCTAAAATACCCTGAATCCCCGCGATGATATCCGGTTCGTCATCCACGACCAAAATCTTAGGTGCCACAAAAACCCGCTTTTTTTAAGCCGCCGGTTCAGGATAAAAAATTACTTATTTAAAAGGTTAGCATAGGATCCCGGTGAGATCAAAATAGGGGGAGAAAAACAGGGTTTAAGCGGGGTTAAAAACCGATCATGCTCCAGAAGCGGGCCCAGCGGCAGGCGCTCGTAATCTTCCGGTCCACTCGGGACACTTCCTGGGTGAGCCGGCTCTCAAGCCGGCCAAGCCCTTTGTCCACATACTTGAGCTTTTCAAACTCAACGCCGCCGAGAGCCACAAACTCCCGGATTTTCTGAAGCTCCCCTTCATCGTACCAGCTTCCGTGCTCGCTGCATTTGTCCACAATCACCCCGGAATGGGAACCCCAGTTTTTGCGGTGCATGAGTTCCTTACAGACCGGACAGGGAAGATAGCGGACTTCCTCGATCCGGCCAAGCGGCTCGTATTGCTGTCTAAGGCGTTTAAGCTCGTCGATGGAAAAAACTTCCGGCTTCATGCCGATCAAATCCTTTTCCTCAATCCAGTCCACCCAGATCCCCAAGCATCCGGGGCAGGTGTCCACTTCAATATGTTCGGCCAGAATCGTTTGAAGGGGGGTCTGGCAGCGCGGGCATTTTAATGTTTTTCCGTCCCGGGTGCTGCTATTTTCCATGGGTGACGTATTCCCTATTTTCGCCGTATCCGGCGTTTTGAAGCCGCCCGGCTTCCACGCGGCTTTTCCGGAGCTTGCGGTTCGGCTTTTAGTTTATCCTCTTTCTCAAAATAGCGGAGTGTTTTGTCAAAGCGGTTTTGTAAAAAGGCGGGCGCGAAAATCACCCGCTTTACGGGTTGCCCTGTTTTCGGGTCCCGCTTAAGCGGCGGCTCATTTAGCTTTTGGCGAACCTCAAAGCGACGGCCGGGCTTTTTCCCGCTTTTCATAACTTCATAAACGTAAATCGGCATTTTATCCGCAGTATTCGCTTAAAATGCCCGGCCCGCGAGCAGAAAACCGGCGCGAAAGGCCAGGTAACCGAGCATAAGACCGGCCGCCATGTTCATAAAGGCCATTCCGGGACCGCGGCTTGAGACCAGGTGGTTGGTTTCGAGGATAAAGGCTGAAAAGGTCGTAAAGGCCCCGCAAAAACCAGTCGCGCAAAAAAGTCTGACTTCCGGGCTCATGATGCCTTTGGACGGGGGAATCGCGGCCACCAGGCCAATCCCAAAACATCCGAGAGTATTGACCGCCAAAGTCCCCCAGGGCAAAAGCGGGCCCATGCTTTGATAAAACCAGGTTGTCACGAGGTAACGAGCCAGAGTCCCGGCGGTTCCCCCCAAAACAAGCGCGGCCCACTTCATGACTGCGCCCCTCCTCCCCGGGGCCACCACAAAGGTGCTTTGGCAGAAAAACAGACGTATTGACGAAGTAAGCAGAGCATAGTATTTTGACGGCTGGATCCTGCTTCTTCTTTAAAAAAACAGTCGCACCTTACCCAGAGAGAAGGAAAAACCATGAAAACCCTCGGGCGTCTTGTCACAAGCATTCTTTTCCTTGTTTTTGCGGCATTTGCCGTTTTTGTGCTCTTCCGTAACGTCATCCTGAAGACGGGCATAGAACGGGCCGTCACAACCCTGACGGGTTTTAGAACCGAAGTTCAGGATTTAAACTATGACTTTCCTTCAGTCATCCAAATCAAGGGCCTCAAAATCCACAATCCCGCGGGCTTTGAAAATGACGTCTTCGCCGATGTCCCGGAAATTTTCGTTTCCCTGAATCTGGGGAGGCTTCTTAAGGAAAAGACGATCCACCTGCCGGAAATCCGGCTGAATGTCCAGGCTATTCATATTGAAAAGAACAAAGACGGCCGCACGAACGCGGAGCTCTTGAGCTCCGTCGGGAAAAAAGAAGGCCAGGCCGCGCCGTCCGGGAAGCCCGCCGAACCGGCTCAAGCCATGCCTTTTATCCTGGACCGTTTTGAGCTGACTCTCCGTGAAGTCCGCTATGAAGATCCCAACTCCATAGTTCCCACCAAGCTCGGCGTCGACATGAAAGTGGACAGGGAAATCTTCACTAACATCGATAATCCCCAGGCCCTTGTGAACCTGATCCTGGTTAAAATCGTCAAGGGAACCACGTTCGGAAATCTCATGGGATTGAACCCCGAGACCCTGGTCAAGGGGACTCTCAAAAATACGCTCGCCACCGGAGAAAATATTTTAAAGGACGCCTCCTCCACAATCGGGGGACTGGGCGCAAAACCGGCTGACTTGGCAAATCAGACTGCGGGAGCGGCGGCCGAAAGCGTGGAAGCTCTTGGAGAAAAGGTAAGCGGCGTGCTCGGAGGCTCTTTGAAAGAGGGCCAGTCTGTTCTTTCAGATACCGCCGGGGCCGCGCAAAAAAAATTGAGCGGGGTTTTCGGAAAACTCAAATCAACCGTGCAATCAGCCGCCGAGGAAACACCGTCGGCCGAAACTTCCCGGACTCAAATCCAGTGAACTTTATTTTGAGTTTGCCACTTTTCCCCTTCTCCCCCGCAGGGGAAAAGGGAAATTGGCCGGACTCGAAACCTTAAGTCGCGTTCTAAAAAATTCCATCTCTCAAAAACGGCAAAATTCAGGAACATAAAACCCGCGAAAAAGCACTTTCCCCCCGGAACCTATAAGTCT
>JAHFHI010000220.1 GCA_023246995.1 Candidatus Omnitrophota bacterium | reverse complement strand
CCGAGGCTTCGTGAATCAAAAAAGACCCCTCTCCCGGAGTTCGGGCGAGAGGATAATGCTTGAAAACGCTTTTAATCTGCCCGGGGTAGGCTTCTAAGATTTTACGCAGAGTCTCATGAGCTTGCTTACAAAAAGGGCACCTGAAATCCGCAAACTCGGTAAGTGTGATCCGGGTTTCTGCGCCCCCGCGGGCGGGCGCTTCGGCTTGTGTTTTTTCAGCCGGCAAAGTTTCCGCGTTTGCTGCCGTCACCGCGGGACTTGGCGGTTCGGAGACTTCGCCTGTTTTTGCTAAAAAAGGCAGAAGCCCTTTCGCGGTTTTGGGGCAAAGCAACGCGCCGGCGAGCACGGCCGTGACGATTAACAGGCTCACGCTCACACCGGCCAGAGCGCCGGTGAGAAAATTTTTATCGGTTTTCATAAACGGGATCCTTCCCGGCCAAGCCGGAGGTGATTAATTCCATCATCGGCCGGTTGGACGGGCAAATAAAGGCGCAATTTCCGCATTCGAGGCACTCGTCAAGGCCATAGTCGCGCGCTGCGGAATAAAAGTTTTTCTCGAGAGCCTGGGTAATCATGGCCGGAGAAATCTCCGCCGGGCAGACCTCCAGGCATCTTCCGCACCGGATGCAGGGCTCTTCGGGGCCCCGTTTAACGAGCTCCTCGGGAAGAGCCAGAAGCGCCTGGGTTCCGGGCAGCACAAACGCCTCCCAATCCTTTTGCGCGATTCCCTTCATGGGGCCTCCCATCACGAGCTTCCCGGGCTCACGCATAAAACCCTTGGCGCTTTTAACAAGATGCCGGAAGGGTGTCCCGAGGCGGGCCCAAAAATTTCGCGGTTCGATCACGCATTCCCCGCTTACGGTCACGACCCTCTCGTAAAGAGGCTTTTGCAAAACCACGGCCTCATAAACCGCAAACGCGGTGGCCAGATTAAAAACCGTAAAATCTTGCGGCGGGCGCCGGGGTTTTCTTCCAAGCTCGCGGACCAGAAGCCTTTCATCCCCCATCGGGTAGAGCGCCTCAAGCACCCGGACTTCCGTGTGCGGCCACTTCAGAAAAAAAATTTTACTTTTAAGAACCTCGGCTAAATCGAGCGCATTTTTCTGTACCGCAAACGCGATGCGCGCACGCCCCGAGGCCCGGCGTAGAAGTTCGGCGCCTTTCAAGACCTCAAGGGGATGCGCCATGCCGAGCCCATAGTCGCAGGTCACATAAGGCTCGGATTCACACGCGTTCACGACCAGCGTTCCCTGATCCACGCCGCACGACGCGCTCTGGGTTTTGACATGGACGGGCTTCATGGCCCCGCCCAAACCGACCAGCCCGGATGCCCTGAAAATATTTTGCAGCCCGGCGGGCTCAAGCGTCTCCCAGTTTTTTCTCTCGCGGCCTATTTCCTCAAGCCGGCTGTCGCGGCCATCGGAATGAATTTCAACCGAAAGCGCCGGTTTTCCATAAGCATCCTGAAAATAATCAACCGCGGTCACGCTTCCGGAAAGACTGGCGTGGACAAAAACCCCTTGCGGGCTCGCGGCCTTCGCGATGATCTGGCCAGTGCGGACCTGATCACCGGGGACCACGCAGGGTTCCGCGGGGGGGATCCCTTCAGAACCCTGGAGACGAACGGTAACTTTTTCGGGAAGAAGCGGGCGCTTGAGCCCTCCGTGGAGGAGACTTTTCTCCTTTTTCCATTCAAGGCGCAGGCCCCGGATCATGGCTGGACCGATAAAAGATGGGGAGGGTTTAGTTTGCCCGGCCGATAGCCCTCCGGGTCGATTTCAACGGAAAAAAATCCGAGGGCGGAAATTTTTTTAAAAACCCCCTGGCGGAGCCGCGGGTTTTCCAAACGGTTTTTTTCTTCGGGGCCGACTTCAATCACGGCGCGCTCGCCGTAATGCCGGAGCCGGACCACGCGGAAACCCTCGGCTTTTAAAATCGCTTCGGCCTGATCCACCTGCCGCAGCTTCTCACGAGTCACGGCCTCGCCATACGGAATCCGGCTCGAAAGACACGCCGCCGCGGGCTTGTCCCAGGTTTCAAGGTCGAGCGTTTTTGAAATCTCCCGGATTTCGCTTTTGAGAAGTCCTGCTTCGGCCAGCGGATTTTTGACGCCGTGCTCGCGCGCCGCGCCTAACCCCGGGCGCCAGTCGCCCAAATCCTCGGTGTTGGTGCCGCTCGCGATACAGCGGAGCCCGCGCTCAAGGCGCAGAGGTTCGAGCCTGTCATAAAGTTCGCTTTTGCAAAAGTAACAGCGATTCGTGGGGTTGGCGGCGTAGTTTGAATTTTCTAGTTCCCGGGTTTCGATCCATGCGTGCCGGATGTCGTGGCGGCGCACAAAGGCGTCGACTTCCCCGACTTCATTTGCGGCAAGCGACGGGCTTTTGGCCGTGACCGTCAAAACCGCATCGCGCCCCAGTTCCAGCCGGGCCGCTTTGCTTACGAGCGCGGAATCACAGCCACCGGAAAAAGCCACCAGGACACTTTCGTAACCTTGGAGGATGGTTTTAAGGCGCTCATGCTTTTCATTCCACGCGGTCAATCCATCCTCCTGCGATCACTTTGGGCCCTTCATAAAACACGGCGGCCTGACCCGGCGTGATAGCTTCCTCGGGAGTCTCGAAAACCACCTTCACGCTTTCATCCTCCAGAACCGAAAGCCGCGCCGGCGCCTTTTCGTGCTGCGAGCGGATCTTCACCTGCGCTTCAAAATTTTCCGTTTGCTCGGGTTTTAGAAACCAGTTGACGCGCTTGACGTAAAAAACGGTTTCCCGGATTTCCTCGCGCGTTCCAACAATCACCTCATTGGTTTCGGGAATGGTCTCGATCACGTAAAGCCGCTCGGTGTGTGCGACCCCGAGCCCCCGGCGCTGGCCGCGGGTATAATGAAAATACCCGTCGTGGCGCCCCAAGACACGGCCGTCCCGGGTGCGGATCACGCCCGGCCCGGTCTGCTTTTCCGGGTACTCGCGCTCGAGAAAGCGGCCGTAATCATGGCTCGGAATAAAACATATTTCCTGGGAATCCGGTTTTGAAGCAACGCGCAGGCCGAGCGAGCGCGCCTTGGCCCGAATTTCTTCCTTGGTAAATCCTCCCACGGGGAGATAAAGATTTGAGAGTACCTCGCGGTCGAGCGGAAAAAGCACGTAAGACTGGTCTTTGCCGGGGTCAACGCCTTCGCGGATGCAAAAATTCTCGGTGCCGGGATCGCGAAGGACCTGGGCATAATGGCCGGTTGCGATCGCCTCGTAGCCGAGCTCGCGGGCGCGCTTTAAAAAAAGCCGGAACTTGATGTGTTCGTTACAGGCAATGCAGGGGTTCGGGGTGCGGCCCTTCATATATTCGGCCGCGAAATAGTCCACCACGCGCTCCTTGAATTCTTTTTCAAAATCAAGAACCCAGTAGGGAATGCCGATCTGGTCGGCGACTTCCCGGGCGTCCTCGACCCCCGAAAGGCCGCAGCAGGCCTTGGTGTTCAAGGCCGAGCAATGGTTTGAGGCCC